>NZ_JBHVYK010000024.1:0-45422 GCF_042880855.1 Streptomyces sp. NPDC058291 | reverse complement strand
GCCCGCCGCCGTCGGGCGGAGGCGTGTCGCCGTCGACCGTGCCTCCAGCGTCGACCGCGTCAATCCTGGAGAAGGGCG
The DNA here is from genome assembly GCF_042880855.1 of Streptomyces sp. NPDC058291. Lineage (NCBI taxonomy): Bacteria > Bacillati > Actinomycetota > Actinomycetes > Kitasatosporales > Streptomycetaceae > Streptomyces > Streptomyces sp. NPDC058291. The sequence goes on along the minus strand of NZ_JBHVYK010000024.1, from coordinate 45,344 downwards.
CGGCGGAGCTGGACGCGGCCCTGCGGGACGCCCAGCGCGCCCGCTCGACGGCGGGTGACCTCGCCGCCGTACCGGCAGGCTGAGAAGAACGGGGGGCGGCTCCGTGCGCGAAGGGCTGAGGTCCAGGAGTACACGGGGCCGCCACCCCGCCCGCGCGGGGTCGAGCGCCGTGCTGAGGTCTACCCACCCTTGGGGGGAGATGAGCGGCACGCCGCCCGCCCCCGCATCCTGCGCCGTCTGCGCACGAAGATGCTCGCAACCGACCGGCCAAGGGCGCGGGCGGCGCGGCTGCCCGGCCTGCCGTGCACGTTCGACGAGCCGTGCGGACCAAGGACGCACAACGGGGGAACCTCGCGTTTCCAGCTCCGGCCAAAGTCCGCGAGCGGCCGACAGGTCGACGGCCACCGCGCAGCCGCCACTCACCGCCTGCGCGGTGTCGTCGACGGCGTGCAGGTCGCCGTCGGAGGGTGCCCCAGGCGGCACCGCCAAGAACAGCGGCTCCGTAACCGAGAGCTGGCTCTGGTCCACTTCCGTGGTCACTTACGCAGTGTGACAGTCGCTCTTCGCCCCTCAGGGACGCGACAAAGACGACCGACCAGGAGCGGAACGAGACGATCAACTGCCTGGCCGGGGCGGAGCCGGTGGCGGGTGCGGGGATGCCAGGGGTCCAGCGGCTGCGGTTCTTCCTGTCCGAGTCGCCCTGGGAGGCCGAGCGGGTCAACGACCGGCGGCTTGAGCTGCTGCGTGAGGAGCCGGCGACGGCTCCGCACGACGGCGGGGTCCTCGTAATCGACGACTCCGGGGGCCGCAAGGACGACACGGCGACCGCGCACGTGGGCCGGCAGCGGCTGGGCCGGCTGGGAAAGACGGACAACGGCATCGTCACGGTGACCACGGTGTGGACCGACGGCCGCGTGTACTACCCGCTGCACGCGACGCCCTACACCCCCGCCCACCACTTCACCCGCGGCCGCTCCGACCCGGCCTTCCGACGAAACCGCAGCTGTCCGCCGCGATCGCGGCCTGCGAGACGGCGGCCGTCGCCGACGCACTGCTGGACCCGGCCATGGCCGAGCTGGCGTGGGCCGACAGCGGCGCCGGCCGGCCGCGGGCGCTGCCCGCCGACCAGGCGTACCGCCGCCGGCCGGCCGCGGGCGCTGCCCGCCGACCAGGCGTACCGCCGCCGGCTCGGCGAGCGGGTCGGGCGGGGGTGGCTGGGGCTACTGACCGCGACCGGCCACGGCGGCCCGACGGGCACCGTCATCCGCCTGCGCCGCAGGACCGGCGGGCCGCCCGGATACGACAACGATCCGTGGTGGCTGCGCCAGGAACACCAGAGCGCGACCATGGGCGTGCGCACCCAGCTCTCGTGGCCCTCGACGAAGGGTTCCGGCGGCCGGCGCGGACTGGGCGCGGACGGCGGAGGCGTAGCACCGCGGGAGGTCGGCGGCCCGCTCCACCTCGCCCGCGGTCTCGCTGTCGGGTTTGCCGGTCCCGGCCATCTCCCGCACGGCGCACGCGGCGGTGTTCTCCGTCACCCGCGCCGCCAGCCGTTCCAGTCGGCGGGCGCGTTCCCGGGGTGTCAGGGCGCGCCAGGCTGGCGCCGCCGCGCGGGCCGCGCCGACCGCGGACCGAATCCCCTCCTCCCGTGTGACAGGGGCGGTACCACGGACCCGGCCGGTGCGGGGGTCGACGAGAGTGGTCTTCACGGTGCGCTTGCCTCCACGGCTGGTTCTCGCCGCACGCCGAGCGGTCGGCATGGCTGCGGGGTCATGGGCCGTACGTCCGTCGCGGTTGCGGACGGTACAACCGTGAGGGTTCCGGCGGTCACAGGTCGTACGCCCGCAACCACAGCTCCAGGGTGAGGACCAGCCACAGCTTGCCGCCCTGGCGCGGCAGCAGCGTGCCCTCGCCGCGCATCCAGGTGCGGACGGTGGCGGGCCGGAACAGCCCCCGCTGCCGGGCCGCGCGCCCGAGCAGCAGGTCGCCGCCCAGTTCGCGCAGCGGGCCGCTCAGCCACTGCTGCACCGGGACCCGCATCCCGCTCTTGGGCCGGTCCACCACGGTGGCGGGCAGCAGATCGCGTACGGCCTCCTTCAGCACCAACTTCTCGGCCGTGCCCCGCAGTTTGAGGGCGGGAGGGGTGGCGAAGGCGTGGTCGACGACGCGCCGGTCGAAGAGGGGGGCGCGGCCCTGGAGCCCCTGGGAGGCGGTGAGCCGTTCGACCTTGGTGAGGATGTGGTGGGCGCCCTTGGTCCGCAGATTGCAGTGCAGCAGTTGGTCGAGCAGGTGGGTCATCCGGTCCGGGCCGGTGAGGTAGGGCTCGACGAAGCGCTGCGGGGCCGGGGCGGAGTCCAACGCGGCGAGCGCGTCGGGGGTAAGCAGGTCGGGCAGGTCGGTCCAGCACTTGCGGTAGGAGCGCAGATAGGCGGTGGCCCGGTCCTCGTACCAGGGCGCGTCTGCCGCCCCCGGCGCCCCGGCGTGCATCTCCTGGACCAGCATCGGCAGGTTCTTCGGACCACCGAACACGGGGTCTCCGCCCTCCCCGTTGAGGACGATCCCGAGCCCGTCCCCCGCGACTGCCTCCGCGAGCATCAGGTTGGGTACGGTCAGCGGGTCGCCGACCGGGCTGTCGAGCAGGGCGGCGGCCTCGGCGAGCCGAGCCGCGACCGCCGAACCGGACACGGTCAGCACCCGGTGCCGGGTGTGGCAGTGGGCGGCGACGAGCCCGGAGTAACCCAGTTCGTTGGGGAATTCGCCGCCGAAACTGATGGAGTAGGTGTGCACGGGGTGACTGTGCAGCTTCGCGGCGAGCGCGGTGACGAGAGAGCTGTCGACGCCCCCGGACAGCAGGATCGCGACGGCTTCGGCCTCGGGCAGCCGGCGTGCGGTCGCCTCTTCGAGCAGGGCGCGAAGCGTCAGGGCGTACGTGTCATCGGGTCGTGGGCCGCCCGGCTCGCCGTGGCCCTCCTGCGGTTCCCAGTACACCTGTTGGCTGAGGGGCCCGTCGACCGCCAGCCGCACCACCCGTCCGGGCAGCACTTCGCGCACGCCCTCCAGCAGCGTCTCCTCGCCCGGCAGGTAGGCGAAGGTGAGGAAGGAGCGCACGGCGGAGAGGTTCATCCGGGTGCCCAGTGCGGGCCAGCGGCGCAGGGCGCGCAGGGAGGTGGCGGCGGCCCAGGTGTCGCCGGCGCGGGCGTAGAAGAGGGTGCGGGCGCCGACGTGGTCGCGGATCAGCACCAGGTCGCGGCCGTCGAGGACGGCGAGCGCGAACATGCCCTCGGCGAGCGCGACGCCCGGTGCGCCGAGCCGGGCCCACAGCCGCAGCAGCACCTCTCCGTCGCCGCAGCCGTGCGGGGCGGGGGCGCCGGCCGTGACGAGCGCGGTGAGCAGGTCGGCGCGGTTGTGCAGGGTGACCTCGCCGACGGCGCGCATTCCGGACGCCTCGAACGGCCCCTCGGCGTGCCCGGGTTCGTCGGGCAGCAGTGCCAGTCCCGGCGCGAGAGGCGGGGCCCCCATGGCGGTGAGGTGGGCGTCGGCGGCCGCAGGCCGAACGTCGGGGTGGCCGGGATCCGGGCCGAGACAGACGCAGAAGCGTGCCATGGAGCGAGGGAGTCCTTTCGTCGTTGTGTCCGGCTGCGCCCGCGCGCTCTTCGGGGAGGTGGACCGTGCGGGTACGTGCGTCATGGTGTGTACGCGGCGCCCCGGTCCGGACCGCCGCGACGCACGCGGTCAGCCGAAGTCGTCGTCGCTCCAGCCGTCTTCGCCATCGCTCCAGTCGCCGCCGTCCCAGTCGTCCCCTCCGCCGTCCCCGCCGCCGTCGCCGCCCGAGGCGGACGAGCTCTGGGCCTGCTGGCGCAGTTCTTCCTCCTCCTCCGGCGTCAGATGTGCGGGCGGCAACTGAGCGGCGGTGATCGCGAGTCCGGTGACGCCGAGGCCGACGAGGATCGCTCCCATCCGGCCGCCGAACGACGTCCGGTTGATCATCACGGTGTCGCCGCCGCCCCACAGCGTCCGGCCGTAGCCGATGTCCCGCCCGTAGGTCACGGTGCCGTCGGCGAGCAGCCGCTTGACGATCCGGTCCCCGAGCAGTTCGTCGGTGCCCGCGCCGCCCCGGTCGTCGTGCCAGTCCACCACGCCACCGGGGCCGCGGCGGCGCCATTCCTGACGGCCGTCCTCGTAGGTGCGGTGGACGCTGCCGTCGGCGAGCAATTCGTCGGTGTAGCCGATTTCGCGGGGGCGGATCATGCTCATCGGTCCTCGGGTCTGCGGTGCTCGGGCATACGGTCCTCGGGTCGGCGTCCGATCATGCATCGGGCCAGGTCATGAACCCCGCGGTGCGCAGCTCGCGCAGTTCGCCCCAGACCGAGTGCCGGGACGGCCGGGGGCCGCGGGTCAGGCGCAGTACGGCGCGCAGGAGCCGGGCCGGCGCCACCGCGGCGACCTCCGCGAACCGGCCGCCCGCGAGCCAGGCGACCTCCTCGGGCCGCAGCCCCGGAGGCAGCGGGCCGAGTGGGGGGACGGGGCCGGGTGCGCGCCCGGTCACCAGGCGCAGGGTCCGGGCGTGCCGGGGCACAAGCCCGAGCGAGGCCACCCGTACTCCTGGCACCGGCCCCAGTTGCTGGCGCACCTGGGCGGGCAGGGTGACGCCGGTGGGGCTCGCGTCGTGCAGGACGTGCACAGTGGCGCCTTCGGCCCGCTCCAGCGCCGCCACCAGCCGGGGATCGAGTGGCAGGTCGTCGGCCGCGCTCAGGACGGGGCAGGCGGCCTCCAGGTGGACGTGGTTGGCCAGCAGCATCCAGGCGACGGAACGGTCCTGGCAGATCAGCATGCGCGGCAGCCCGTAGGCGTAGAGGTCGGCCTCGCGCGCGGGCCCGCCGATCGTCCGGGCGGCACGGCGCGGGGGCGGAAGGAGTCCGGCCGGCTCCAGTCCCCGCAGCGCCTCGGCGAAGCGGGGCAGCCTGAGGGGCGGGCGCGGGCTGTGCGGGAGGCGTCGCAGTGGCGCGGGAGTCGGCCTCAGGACGCGGCACGTCTCGTAGTACAGCTGCCGTTCGGTGTAACGGATCCCGCCGGGCAGGGCCGCGTGCCGGGCGGCGACGCCGATCGCCCGCTCCAGAACCATCCGCGAGACCGGGCGCAATGGCCCGGGCGGCTCGATGGGGGTAGGCATGTCAGCTTTCGTCCTTCCCGGGCGACGACTGCGACTGGTTCGGGAAACCGAACTCGGTGGTCCGCCCACGCGTCGGCGCCGCGCGCCGGACGGCGACCGCCGCGACAACGCTCGTGAAGACGGCGGCCGTGCGCGGCTCGACGAGGTGACGCATGTCAGATCCCCTCCAGCTCGGGCGGCTGCGGCCAGCTCAGGAATCCGAGCTCGGCGGCCCGCCGACGCGCCGGCTCCGGGGCGCTCCGGGCCCGCTCGACGCCTCGGGCGACGCACGCCTCCAGCAGGGCCGGGGGGACCGCGGCGACCGGACCGAGCCAGCCCAGTCGCAGCCATGCGGCGTCCTCCGGGGCGAGTCGTTCCATCCGCCGGAGCCAGTCGGCCCCGCCGGACCCGACACTCTCGGAGGGATCCTCATGGAGAACGACGGCCCTGCGGTTGCCCCGGACCGCCTTCACCGGCAGGCCCGCGTCCACGACCACCGCGTCGGGGCGGTTCGCGCGAACGTCGGCCAGCAGCTGGAAGCCGCGGGCGCTCGCGTCGTGCAGGACGACCACGGGCCCGGTGGGCGGCAGATCGGCGAGCCGGGCGGCGAGGGTCAGTCCCAGCCGGTGCGGGAAGTCGTTGACGGATAGGAAGACGCGTACCGCCCGGTCCGGGCACAGCAGCGCCACCGTCCGCTTCTGCCGGTCCCGATCCGCGGGCAGGAACGCGGCGTCGCCGGCTTTCTCCTCGTCCACGACGCCGGGCGGCAAACCGCCGTAGACCTCCACCCAACGCCCGAGCATCATGGTCCGGAAGGCGTGCGCGTACGGCACCACGCATGCGCCGGCCCGGCGGGCCGGCCTGCGTGGCCGCCCCCTCGCCATCAGGTACACGACGACGGCCGCCCCCACGCTGCCCCACCAGAGCAGTCCGGCGTGAGCGCTGTCCGGCAGCCGCACGGCGAGCGCCGCCAGTCCGGCGACGAGCACCACCGCAGCCGTGCGTCCCGCCCATGGTGAGCGACCGCTGCGCGGAGCCGCGTCCCAGGTGCGGTTCTCGGCCCGGGCCAGGTACCACAACTGGGTGAGGGTGACCGTGCGGCGGCCCTCATCGGTGTGGGTGCGGGCGATGCGCTCGATCCGCGTGTCGTGCATGCCGCGGCCGTGCACCTTGGGGTCGAGGGCGAAGGCCCGCTCGCAGTGGGAGCACACGCTGTTGGTGCGTTCCTTGCGCGGCAGGGAGGTCTGGCAGTGCGGGCAGATCATGTACCGCCTCCGCCGGGCCAGGTCATGAAGCCCAGGGAGGCGGCGCGCCGACGTTCCGGGTCGGTGGCCTCGCCGGCGCGCTCGACGGCTCGGGTGACGACCGCGAAAAGCTTGGCGGGCGGGACGGCGACCAGGGGCAGCCCCCAGCCCTTGGACAGGCGCTTCAGCTGGTCGGGGGGGTACTCCCCGCTGCGTCGCAGTATCTCCATGACAGCGTCGCCGGGCGGCTCGCCCCGTACGGGCACGGCGTTCGGACGGTCCCGCGCGGCGTCGGGCGGCAGTCCGAGGTCCACGACCCGGTGTCCGGGGTACGCCGCGCGCACGCGGTGGACGAGTGCGAGGCCGGCGGCGTCGGCGTCGTGGAGCACCAGGACCGTTCCCGGGCCCGACGGGTCGAGGGCGGCGGGCAGTCCGTCGGGCGTGGCGACCAGGCGCAGCCCGTGGCGGGCGGGCAGGTCGGCGGCATCCAGGAAGACGGCGACGGACGGGTCCGGGCAGAGCAGCACGGGCCCGCCGGACGCGGGCTCGGCTGCCGGTACCGCCGAACGGTCCCGGCCGATACGGGAGGTACGAGGGGCCGGCCGAGGTGAGGGATACCCCTTGTCGCTGATCACCCCCGGCGGGAGCGAGCCGTAGACGTCGTACCACTTCCGCATCAACTCGGTACGGAAGGACTCCCGGGAGACGCGGGGCCGGCCTCGCCTCCATCCCGACGCCCCCGCGATGAGGTAGCCGAGGGCGGTCACCAGGAGCAGACCCCCCAGCACCGCGGAGAGCACCACATCGCTGATCAGCCCGACGACGCCGAGGACGAGGCCGAACAGGGCGGCCACTTCGCCGCAGCCCGTCTCCACGGCGGTGTCCTGAAGCGACTTGCGGGACAGGGCGTACCACAACTGGCCGGTGGTGCAGCGCAGTCGGCCTTCCTCGGTGAGCTTGGCGGCGACGCGGCGGACACGGAGGTCGTTCAGGCGCAGGGGGTTGGTCTTGGGATCCAGTGCATACCTGCGGTCGCATTTGCCGCAGACGTTGCCGGGGCGTTCCTTGCGCAGCAGGGACTGTTCGCAGTGCGGACAGATCACGCGGGGCCCTCCAGCCGGTGGGCCAGCCGCCGCAGCCGGGCGGCCAGGCGTTCCTTGACGGTGGTGACACCCGCTCCCCGCAACCGCTGGACCCGCTCGATGTCACGCAGGGCGGCGGCCAGCGCCAGGTAGTCGGTGCGGGCAAGGGTGCTGGTGCCGGTGGAGCCGGGAGGCGCGACCATGCCGTCCGCCGGGCCCGCCGCCCTGCGGTCCGCCTCGGGGGCGGTGATCGCGTAGTCCTCGTGGTCGATGCCGTAGCCGGTGTTGGCGGCCAGAATGGTCAGCGGAGAAGTGTCCCGATTGGCGAAGGAGTGCGGCATCATCTCGGGGATTCTTATTAACTCGCCCGGTGTGAGCGGGACTTCCGTGACCCGGTCGCGGTCGGCGTCGTACAGGCCGCAGGACGCGTAGCCCAGGCTGAGGACGAAGTGCTCACCGCCGTGCGCGTGCGGGGTGAAGGCGCTGCGCGGGCCGACGACACCGAGCTTGACGGTGGCGTTGGAGGGACGCTCGGGCGAGGTGGCGGCGTCGCCCACCAGGTAGTGGGCGAACTGCCCGTCGTCGATGAACCGCAGGAGATCCCGCTCCGGACCGAGGTCGTGGGCGCCGTCCCGGTCAGCGAGGACGATCGAGCCGTCGGGCAGCAGCCGGTACAGCCGCACACCGCCCGGCAGGTCCCCCACCCCGCTCCGGCCCTTCCCGACGGCAGCCGTACCCGGCACGCATTCCTGAACATCACCGAACAAGAGTTCCTCCCCCCCATGCCCACCCCGGCAAGTACGCGAATGGTAAGGCGTTGATCGAGAACGCGGGGAGGGTCCGAACGCAACCTGCGGTGACACCGCGGTGAACCACGGGTTGACACGGCATACGGGCGAGGGAAACGGCATCGCGCTCTTCACCCCCATCGCGCGCCTCCCCACACCCCTGAGCGCCGGATGCGAATGGCCGATTCCTCACCCCGTAAGGGAGTTCGGTACCGCACGGGGGTATGCCTTGTGCGTCTGTGGGCGCGGGAGCGGGGAGGCCGGCACTGCGGCACGCCTTTCGTGGACGTCCGATACCTCTCCCTCGCGCCGGCCACGCACCGTGGCCGAAGCCGTTCTCCCACCAGATCCGGATCGACACCCGGGCCCAGTCGTAGAACCTGTGCCCGTGGGCGCCGGCCCCTGCCGACACGCCGCTTCCATGCCTGCCGCGGCAGGCCGGCCACCAAGGCGTCGACCCGGGCCTCGGCGCCACGGGTGGTGATGACGGTGTCGTTGACCTTGGTCGCCAGCACGTGCGCGACCGCGCGCTGCTCCAGCCAGTACCGCAGTCGCTTGACCTGCCCGTATGCCTCGTCTGCGGTCACCCACGCGAATGGCCTTCGCATCCAGGGCCCGCTGGAGCATGGCCTGGAAGTGCTCGATCTTCGTGGCGAACGGCACATCGTCCGGGACACCGACCGCCCGGCACCGCTCCCGGTCGTCCGTCCAGGACTTCGGCAGATACGACTCTCGGTCGATCAACACCCGCCCTCGCCGCGAGGCGTAGGCGAGGAAGGTGCCGATCTGGCAGTTCTCGGTGCGGCCGGCCGTTCCGGAGTACTGCCTCTGCGCCCCGGCCGAGCGGACTCCCTTTTTCAGGAACCCGGTGTCGTCACCGATCAGCACCGCGTCCTTGTCGCCGATGCTCTCGATGACGAAGTCACGGACGTCATCGCGGACCCCGTCGGCGTCCCAGTCCGCCTCGCCCAGCAGCCGCTGCATCCCGACCGGATGCGCCTCACCAGCGCGTTCCGCCAGCGACCAGCCGTTCTTACGCTCCAGCGGTGCCACCAGCCCGGCCATGTACTCCAGCGCCCGGCCCCGCGGCTCCGAGCGAGCAAACCGCGACGCGAACCGCGCGTGTGACCCGGCCAACGTCTCACGCCATGACTCGACTTGACGCACACCAAGATCCACAGACACCGGGGCACTCAATCACACCAAACCTCATAACTGTGATTGCAGTACTAGCCGAGCGGTGCCTCAGCCTCCTGCGCCGCGGCGGCCTGGCCCTCCCCCGGAAGGTGAGCTCTCCGCCACCCGTAAGGATGTCCTGATGGTGGGGCCGGGAGTGTGCGTGTAGCGTCGGTGGCAGCTGTCATGGTTCCGAAGTACCGGGCGTCCGTGAGCGCAACATTCATGGGCGATTTTTCTGTTTTCTCTGAGGACCAGGGCGATCACCTCCGGTTCCGCACGGTGCGGGACCGATTCCTAGTCCCCTTGGAGGACGACATGGCCACCGGAACCGTGAAGTGGTTCAACGCGGAAAAGGGCTTCGGCTTCATCGAGCAGGACGGCGGCGGCCCCGATGTCTTCGCTCACTACTCCAACATCGCCAGCTCTGGCTTCCGTGAGCTCCAAGAAGGCCAGAAGGTGAACTTCGACGTCACCCAGGGCCAGAAGGGCCCCCAGGCGGAGAACATCACCCCCGCCTGAGCTTGCAGCTCGACGGCGCCCGCCCCGCGATGCTCGCCGGGCGGGTGCCGCGCGTACGAAGACGGTGTCCTACGTGGTGAGGCGAACGGCCACGGCACGCATGTGCGGCGACCGTGGCCGGCTCGGGGGTGTCCTTCGGCTGCTCGGCGATGGTGTGGTCGCGGGTGGGGGCGCGGGTGCCGTCGACGATCAGTACCGTGTCCTTGCGGAACAGCTTGCGCTGCTTGAGCGCGAGCGCGGGTCCGCGGTGATCGATGATGCGGTCGGCGGCGGACTTGGACACCCCGAACAGCGGCGCCAGCTGGCGCAACTCCATCAGGATCGCGCCGTCGACCCGCCGCTCGCCCGAGCTTGCGCGGGTCCGGCCGGGCCGGCTCTGGTCACAGCAGGGACAGCGCCGCGAGAGCGGCTCTCGGTGCTGTACGCATAGTCTCCTTCTCAAGGGCGTTACGGTGTCGGCCCGTAGCGGCAGGGTCACCATGATGGGTGCGGCGGCCGACCATCGTCGAGACCAGCGTCTCGCTCGGCCTCGATCTCGCGCTCCCGCTGGTCGTCCGGTCTCCCTACCGGAGCGCGATCGAGGACGGACGCGGCGGCGACAACTGGACCCGCGTCATCGACGGCATCCGGGAACCGCGCTGACCGGCCGCGCCGGCACGAGGGATGTCAGAGGGCGGTGGTCGCCAGGAGGTCGATGACGATCTCCGTTCCCAGGGCGTACGCCGGGACGCCCGAGGTGATGAGGGCGGTCTCGGCGACTCCGATGAGGTCGGCGACGGTGGCGCCCGCGTGGAGCGCGCCCCGGGCGTGGATCCTGGCGGGGTGTTCCCGGCCGAGGGACAGGAGTTGCCCGTAGTGGACGAGCTGCTGGACGCGAGCGCCCAGCGGATTGTCGGTCAGCACGATGTGCCGCAGCGCCGCGAGTGCCTCTTCGGTGGGGAGCCGGTCGAAGTCCCGCGCCAGGCGCAGCCGGTCCTGCACGCCGCCCGGAACGCCTCCGAGGGTGGAGTGGTAGCGGGCGCGCACGGCCTCGGTGCGCCGGGCGAAGGCGTCATCGGTCGTCGCGTCGTCGGCCGTCGCCGCGACCGTCATCGCGTCGTCGGTCATGACGTGACCCGGGTGATCGAGGCGCGTACGGCGGCCAGGGCGCCCTCGGGGAAATCAACGGCTCCGCCGATCGCCGCCGCCGCGATCTCCGCCTCGGCGCTCTCCTCGATGGCCACCACCAGGTGGGCGGTCGCCGCCGAGTCCGGGCCGAACACGATCAGTCCATGGTTGGCCAGCAGGGCTGCCGATGTCGTGGGGCGCTGCTCCAGGACGTCGGCGATGCCCCGGACGGATACGTCGGACCCGCGTGGCCCCCAGGGCACCACTGGGACCTCCTCGGGCTGTCCGAAGCGCAGCATCGGCTCGGTCCGGCATGGCAGCGGCCGGTGCGCGACGGCGAAGGCAGTCGCGGAGGGCGAATGGGTGTGGATGACGGCGCCCACGTGCGGGCGGGCGCGGTAGACCGCGCTGTGCATGGCGATGATCTCGACGCTGACCGACCGTAGCTCCCCTTTCAGAATGCGCCCGTTGAGGTTGACGACCGCGAGGTCGCCGGGGCGGAGCCCGCGAACGAATCCCGGCGTCAACAGGAAGCTCTCGGCATCGAGCCGGGCGCTGAGGTTGGCATGCCCCGAGTGGGACATCACCCCCGCCGTGAAGAGCGCCTCCGCCGCCGCGACCAGCTCGTGCGCCCGCTCGTTCGCCGCCTGTACGGTTGCCATCCGGCACCTCCGAAGTCCACTGCCGGCGGCTCTCGATCGCCGCCGTGCTCGCACGTCCCACTCTTCAACTTAAACTCAGGTTCAAGTCAAGCGGCCGACGGCCGGACCGAGCAGGAACGGCAGGAGCGGCTACGTGCGCATGACCATCGGACAGCTCGCGGAGATCACCGGAGTACCGGCGTCGGCCATCCGGTTCTGGGAACGCCACGGCCTGCTGCCCGCGCCCGAGCGCCAGAGCGGGCAGCGGCGCTACCCGCCGGAGGCCGCGCAGCGGATCGTGGTGCTGCGCAAGTGCCAGCAGGCGGGGCTCACCCTGGCGGAGATCGGCGAGTTCCAGGAGGACCAACCGCGCAGGCAGGCGATGATCCGCGCCAAGATCGCCGAAGTCAAGCAGCGGATGATCGACCTCGACCACGCCCACCAGCTCCTGGTCCACGCCCTGCAGTGCGGCGAAGAGGACATCGTCAGCTGCACCAAGTTCCGCGAGCAGATGGCCGCCTGGGAAACGTCCGCCCCGACCTCACCGTAGTCGCGACCCACCAGTCCCCCGCCCACACCTTGCCGGGTACGAGCCCTTCCCGTGCCGGCCGAAGAAGAGGTCGCTGTCACCGGGCTCGAAAGCGGGCGAGAACGCGGTAGGCCGACGGAGTGTCGTCGTCCGCCGGGGCAGCCTCCCGCACCGCCCTTTCCTCTACCGCCCGCTTCACCTCCCGCCAGCGCTCCTCCCGCTACTCGGGATGGGCGTCCACCGCTGTCGCGTGCGCCGGGACGTCACCCAGTGAGGCCAGCTGTTCCCCGCCCGCAGCGTGGGACAGAGCGCTCGGCGAGTAGTGGGAGAGATCCCAGGCGGAGGGTGAAATGGCCCTTTTCGGGCCTGGCGTTTCGTGCGCCCGCAGAATATTCAGCAGCAGATCGGCCAGTTCCATTGACGCGCTCTTAGCCGAAACTTATCTTCTGGTCGAAGTTACGTACGGCGTTCGACTTGTCGAACGTCATGGCCGTCAAAGGGGACAGCCCGTGCATCGCACCCGTTACTGCTTCGCTCTCCTGGCTGCTCCGTCGGCCCTGGCTGCTCCACTCGGCACCCAGTCCGCCGCCGCCGCGTCACGGCTCCCCGCCATGTTCCAGCGAGAACTGCGTTTCTTCGGCCGTTGACCAGCCCAGCGCCCGAGCGCCCCAATGCGACGTTCCGCGTCATGCGACAGCAGGTTCTGTCCCCTGGCGCAAAAAACGGATTCACCCTCAATCCCGCCTTCAACGCGAGCATGGCACCCGTAGTACGAAAGGAGACACGCATGGCCAGGCTTCTCGGCCGGATGGCGGCGATATTCGTCACCGCCTGCCTGCTTCTCACCTCCCAGACGCTGACCGCACCCGAGCGGGCGGCTGCCGCCGACCCGGGCTACCTGATGGTGCACTTCACCGGTGAGGGGTCGACCAATCAGCAGATGTACCTCTCGCACAGCACGGACGGTCTGCACTGGAACGACCTCAACGGCGGCGGCATGGTCCTGCGCTCGACGGTCGGTACGAAGGGGGTGCGCGACCCCGCATTCGTGAGATCGCCTGGCAGCAAGTACTGGATCATCGCGACCGACCTGTGCATCGGCTGCGGGCAGGGATGGGGTGACTCCCAGACCAACGGCAGCCGCAACCTGGTGGTGTGGGAGTCCACCGACCTGGTCACGTGGTCGCAGCCGCGGCTCCTGAACGTCGCCGACGCGATCCCAGGCTCCGGTGACGCGTGGGCGCCCGAGGCGATCTGGGACCCGGCGAGCAATGACTACGTCCTGTACTGGGCGACGAACGCGCCGCTGAACGGCGTGACGAAGCACCGCATCTACTACGCCCACACGACGGACTTCCGCACCATCACCACCCCGCAGGTATACATCGACCGGCCCGGCACTCAGGGCATCATCGACACCCAGATCATCGAGGTGCCGTCCGGCGTGGGCAACTACCGCTACGTTCGGGCCTCCGGCGACGGCCAGATCACTCTTGAAGGCAGCAACTCGATCCTGGGGACATGGACCACCCTCGGCGACCTGTCCGGCGTCGGCCTCAGTGGCTCTCAGGTCGAGGGCCCTATGTGGATGAAGTTCAACGGCAGCGACAAGTGGGCCCTCTTCCTCGACCAGTACGCCACCGGCGGCGGTTACATGCCCGTCCTGACGACCGACCCGTCCAACCCGGCCGCCTACCAGAAGCAGGCGTCGACGAGCTACAACATGGGCGGCACCAAGAAGCGCCACGGCTGGATCATGAACCTGACGGCCGCCGAGGAGAGCCGCGTTCTCGCACGCTGGCCCAACACGACGGCCAACCGGCTCGAGTCGTACAACTTCCAGGACCGGTACGTGAGGCACACAAACTTCGACGTGCGCATCGACCAGAACGTCAGTACCAGCCAGGACTCCCAGTTCCGGATGCGGACCGGCCTGGCGGGCACCGGCACCGTCTCCTTCGAGTCGGTGAACTTCCCCGGCTACTTCCTGCGGCACTCCGCGTTCGACTTCCAGCTCGTCTACAACGACGGCACCGCCGGGTTCGCCGCGGACGCCAGCTTCCGCCAGGTCGCCGGACTCGCCGACGCGACCTGGTCGTCGTTCCAGTCGTACAACTACCCCGACCGGTACATCCGCCACTACGCGTACGAACTCAAGCTCGAGCCGATCTCCACGGCGACGGGGCGCGGCGACGCCACCTTCCGTGTGACGGGCTGACCCGACAGGAACTGTGAGCGCACACATTTCGGTAGGCCGATCGCTCTGATTGGTCTTTTGATTCGTGACCACGTGTCAGGGATCCAAAATCGGCACCCACTTTTGCCTCCGTCACCCATAGCGGAGCCGGGTGGCCGCCGACCGAGCACCGGATTGAAGCGAGCGCATGACGTTACTTTCCACACTCTTGACTGTTCGACTGTGTTGCCTGCAGTTCACCGCGGCGTAAAAAGATGCTGTCGCGACAACCGGTCGATCAGTCACCAACCACGTGAGAGCGGCGCGGAACACAACACCGCGGTGTAGCTCCAGCAGTGCGAACCGACAGGCCGACCCTACCCCCGTGTCCATACAGCTCGTATGAGTGGCGGCATCCGAGACGCCGCCCTTGTTAGCGCTCACAATCCACCGCTGTGCGGTCGACGTCCCCCTGCTCCCTGCGCACGCGGCGTCGCGCCGAGCGAGAACCCAAGACGGAAGAGGTTCACAGTGATAGGCAGACACCTGAGAGGGATTCGGCTGAGGGTGGTGGGCGCGGTTCTCGCCCTGCTCGCCGGCATCCTGACCGGATTCGTCAGCGCCGCAGGAACGGCTCAGGCCGCCTCGTCCCTGCCGTGCGACATCTACGCCTCCGCGGGGACGCCCTGCGCCGCGGCGCACAGCACCACGCGGGCCCTCTACACCTCCTACAACGGCGCTCTCTACCAGGTGAAGCGCGCCTCGGACGGCGCCACCACCAACATCGGACTGCTGACCGCCGGCGGTTACGCGAACGCGGCGGCGCAGGACTCCTTCTGCTCCGCCACGACCTGTGTCATCACGAAGATTTACGACCAGAGCTCGAACCACAACGACCTGACCATCGAGGGGCCGGGAGGCAACGGCGGACAGGACGTCGGTGCCATCGCCAATGCCCTGCCGGTCACGGTCGGCGGCCACGCGGCCTACGGCATCTTCGTATCGGCCGGCGTCGGCTACCGCGACAACAGCACCACAGGCATCGCCACCGGAAGCAAGCCGGAGGGCGCGTACATGGTGACCAGCGGCCACCACGTGAACAACCGGTGCTGCTTCGACTACGGCAATGCCGAGACATCCGGGAACGACACCGGCAACGGTCACATGGATGCGATCAACTTCGGTACCGAGTGTTGGTTCTCGTGTTCCGGTGCCGGGTCGGGCCCCTGGGTCGAGGCGGACCTGGAGAACGGGCTCTTCTTCGGAGGGAACGGCTCGAACGCGAACAACAAGGGCAACTCCAGCGAGTACGTCACCGCCATGGAGAAAAACAACGGCACGACCACCTATGCGATCAAGGGCGGCAACGCCCAGTCGGGTTCACTGAGCACCTGGTACAACGGCGCCCTGCCCAACCTCGGCGGATACACCCCCATGCACCTGGAGGGCGCCATCGTCCTCGGCACCGGCGGCGACAACAGCAACGGGTCCGACGGCTCCTTCTTCGAAGGCGTCATGACCTCCGGCTACCCCACCGACGCCGCTGACAACGCTGTACAGGCCAACATCACCTCCGTCGGATACACCACCCCGTCGGCCGCCTTCCCCGTCGCAGGCACTGCCTACCGCCTGACCAACACCAACTCCGGCAAGGTCCTGGACGCAGTGAACTGCGGCACGGCCAACGGGACGTCGATCGACATCTGGTCCTCGCTCGGCAACGCCTGCCAGCAGTGGAAGTTCTCCAGCGCAGGCAACGGCCACTACACCATCACCAACGTCAACAGTGGCACGGTCCTGGACGACAAGAACTGTGGGCAGAGCAACGGAACCGCCGTCCAGCTGTGGTCCTCCCTCGGCAATACCTGCCAGCAATGGGACGTCACCAAGGCCGGCAGCCACTACACCATCACCAACGTCAACAACGGCATGACGCTGGACGTCGCGAATTGCGGAACGGCCAACGGCACCGCAGTCCGACAGTGGCAGCAGCTCGACAACACATGCCAGCAGTGGGACATCGCCCCCTGACTGAACCCACCAGGTCACCACCGACGGCGGGCGAGCGCTGCGGCACCGAGGGCGGTGCCGCAGCGCTCGTTCTCCGCCGGGGAGGCCGTTCCCATAAGCGGTGACCGCCGTGGGCTCCACCGGGGACAGCGACTGTCCGCATTGTGGGGGCGGTTTCCTGGGCGGCTGGTGAGCTGTGCCCTGCCTGGGTCAGTCGGCGGTGGCTGAGGGAGGAGTCGGCCGAGCATGTCGTGGGTGTCCGGATCGATGGTGTGGATGCGGGTGGCGTCGGCGCCGCGGGTGAGGATGACGCGGTAGGTGCCCAGGGCGTCTGCGAGGCGTCGGTGATCCGCCGCTCGTCAGGGGCACGCAGGGCGCCTTGGGCTGTCCGGTACTTCTGACGGCGCACGACGCACTACCGCACAGCACGTGGCTCGAACGCCGAGAACGGGCCATGTACCGAACAGCTGAGCCGAAGCCCGTGATCCGTCGCATGGCCGAGGAACTCGGCGTGCATCACGAGGCCCTGCGAGGTTGGATCTGCCAGGCCGAGGCCGACGCCGGCGAGCGCGACGACCTTCTTGCCACTGAGGACAAGGAAGAGCTCGCCTAGCTGCGGCGCGAGGTGCGGGAACTGTGTCGGGCGAATGGGGGCGCCGTCCGCACGCGCGATGGACCTGACCCAGCTGGTGGTCAGCGAGCTGGTCACCAACGCCCGCAAGTACGCCCCCGGGCCCGTGCTGATGGAACTGCGCGTTACGGGCGCCGTGGTGGAAGTGGTCGTGTGGGACAGCGATCCGGTCCTGCTGGTGGCCCGCGCCGCCGATGCGGGCCGGGTGGGGCAGCACCACGGCCTGGAGATCGTCATGGCCGTCTGCCAGGGCTTCGAGGTCCAGCGGTAGCCGGTCGGCAAACGCGTCACCGCCCGCATCGCCCTGCCGGACGACCTGGGCGGGGACGTCACCGGACGCCGCCCCCAGTAGGAGACGGCACTGTTCGCTGGCCCCCGCTGTCGTGCCCGGCGGTTTGCCGTGAAGCGGCGGGCTGCCGGGGGGGTGGGGTCGGCGTGGAGAGATCGTGCTCGTTGTCTACGACGCGCACACGGAAGTCGCCCGCCACGAGCGGCTGATCGCCAAGGGCGGCTCCCGCCTGGAGCTGGACCACTGCCTGGAGGCGCTGGTCCGCAAGCCCGGCGCGCTGCCCGGGGCGACCGCGCTGGACCAGGCCCGCTCGGCGGGCAAGTTCACCCCGGTCCACGACGCCTGGTGGCAGGCGGCCTGCACCGCCCACGGCGACGCGGAGGGCACCCGGGCGCTCATCTCCGTCCTGCTGCTGCACCGGCACATGGTCCACGAGCACGCGGTGGCCAGGATCGCGACCGCGCTGCGGGCCGGTGCGCTGACCGCCGACGCGGTCGCCCTGGAGGCCCGCAAGTGGGGCGAGGCCGACCAGGGCGCCGAACAGCCGGCCGACCAGGACGCCCCCGCGCCTGACCGGCACCGACTCCTACCGGCTGGCCGCCACCCGCGCCCGCGCCGAACAGAAGGCCTCCGCGGTCGCCGCGGGCTGCAGAAGGCGGCGCCGTCCTACGGGGCCGGGCACGGCGGCACCCTTCTCCAGTCCTCTACTTGCCGGGCAGCACCGTGCGGTCAGGCGTCGAATCGCTTCTCCTTTTATCCAGTGCTGTCAAGTGTCTCTACAGGTCAACGGGTTGAAACGATGTAAGGCAAGTCAGGCATGTACGAGTGGGCTTCGCTCGGCCGAAACCGTGGAGGCGTTGATCGTCCATGGCGGGTACAGGGGGGTGGCAGTGGCGCTCACGGACCCGATCGGGTGGGGAGACCTGTTCACGCGCGATGTCGCCCGGCAGATGCCGGATAGGCCGGGGCCCCACCCCTCGCGACGGGTTGATCAGTCCTGCGCCACGTTCGCCGCGGTCACATTCTCGATCACGCGGCCGAGTTTGGTCTTGGCCCGGGTCAGGTCCTGGATGCGTGCGGCGATGCGGTCGCGTTCGATGATGAGCTGGTCGAGCATGGCGGGGGTCGCGACGCCGGTGCTCACGCACGGCAGGAGTTCGACGACGGTACGGCTGGAGAGGCCGGCCGCGAAGAGGTCCTGGATGAGCTGGACCCGCTCCAGGGCTTCGTCGGGATAGTCACGCTGCCCACCGGGCGTCCGCGCCGATTCCAGGAGCCGCTGTTCCTCGTAGTAGCGCAGGGCCCGCACGCTGACCCCTGACCGCCTGGCGAGCTGTCCGATGCGCATGACGCAGGTCACTCCCTTCCCGCTCGTACCTCACGTTGACGTCAGCTTTAGGCTAGCAATACCGGCTCCGGCGGCAGCCCTGGGGGCCGATCGAACCGTTGCCGGCGCCGAGATTGATCATGACCCGGTGGCGGACCCGAGGGGCGTTCACGCGGTTCACGTACGCACGGCAGCCTCGCGTCGTGCCGGGATCGCCGAGCCCGCCCGAGGGCACATGGGTGTCGCCCGTGACGGGTGGCGTGATCCCTCGCAGCGGCGCAGGCCCCCACGCTCACCCCCGCCCGCTCGGCAACCTCACCCATCCGCGCCTGCCCTCCTCCGGCCGGGCGGCAGTTGCGGCTTGCACCTCACGTCAACGTCAGGTTCTAGAGTGACGAGCGTCGGATGAACACGTCCTTCCGGCCCGTCAAAGTAAGGCAGACCATAATGCGCGCAGCCCGGTTCCACGAATACGGCGGAGCGGAGACCCTGGTGATCGAGCAGGCCCCCGATCCCCACCCCGGACCCGGTGAGATCCGTGTCCGCGTCGCGGCGGCCAGCGTCAATCCCATCGACTGGAAGCTGCGCTCCGGCGCCCTGCACCAGCTGATTCCCCTGGACCTGCCCGACATTCCCGGGCGCGACGGCGCCGGTGTGGTCGACGAGATCGGCGACGGGGTGCAGGGGGTGAGCATCGGCGACCGGGTCTTCGGGCTGGGCGGCGTCACCGGCGCGACCGCGGAGCTGCTCATCCTCTCGGCCTGGGCGCACACCCCCGCCACGTGGAACGACGAGCAGGCCGCTGGTGCCGGTCTCGCGTCCGTGACCGCGATGGGTGGACTGAACGCGCTCGGCTCCCTCGCGGGGCGCACCCTTCTCGTCGAGGGCGCCGCCGGAGGCGTGGGCAGCGCGGCGGTCGAGATCGCGGTAGCGCAAGGTGCCACTGTGATCGGGACAGCCAGTGAACGCAACCACGAGTTCCTCACCTCTCTCGGCGCCGTTCCCACCACCTACGGCCCCGGCCTCGCACAGCGCCTCACCACCCTCGCTCCGCACGGCGTCGACATCGTGCTCGACACCGCGGCCTCCGGCTCCTTGGACGACCTCGTCGCGATCGCGGGCGACCCGAAGCGCGTCGCGACGGTCGCCGACCACGCGGGCGGGCAGCGCCTGGGCGCCCATGTGGTCAACGCGGAGAACGATTCCACTCTCCTGTCCGCGGCGGCGGAACTGGGCGGGCAAGGCCGCTACACACCCCGTATCGAACAGGCCTACCCCCTGGAGCGGATCGCCGACGCCCACGCGCACGCCGAGCGCGGACGCACCCGAGGAAAGATCGTGATCTGTATCTGAACAGGCCCACGAGGTAGGTAACTCGCAACGTACGGGCCTGCGTAGTGAGCGTGCCCTCGAACGGTACCGGCGAGCGGGCGGTCCGAAGGCACCTCGGCCACCCGCAGTCCCGGAATTCCGCTGTCCGCGTCGCCCAGCACCGGAAAACCGGCCTGCTCCAGGCAAGAACTCACCCGCGAGACGAGCTCAGCCGGGGCATATGACACAGCTATCGCCTGCCCACGAGGAGCAGCCCCATCATGCCACCGGGCTGCGCAGGTGCCTGTTCGGACGGCGGCCGGACGCGGTTGGCCCCCGGACGTCGGTAACCGGCGGGTGGATCGCCGGGTGGCCTGCCCGTACACGCTGACGGCTCCCGTCCCGCGAACAGGGAAGGGAGCCGTCCAGGTGGGCCGGGGGCGTTGTGCCGTCAGCGGGTCGCGTGGCGGTGCGAGTGCCGGTTGCCGGTGACGAGGCGGTAGAGGGCGAGCAGGATGACGGAGCCGGCGATCGCGGCGATCCAGGTGGAGAGGTCGAAGAACCCGTCGATGGAGTCGACGCCGAAGACGACCTTGCCGAGCCAGCCGCCGAGCAGACCGCCGACGATGCCGATGAGCATGGTGATGATGATGCCGCCCGGGTCCTTGCCCGGCATCAAGGCCTTGGCGATGGCGCCGGCGAGCAGGCCGATAAGGATCCACGCGATGATGCCCATGGTGCCTCTCCGCTTCGTCATGTACAGGCTGTGTCAGTTCATCGTCTGCACCGATCGCGCCCGAACAAACCTCTCCTCCGAACCCGGCCGCACCAGCTCCTGACACGAGAGGAGCGGGTTGGGACCTACTCCGCGGCAGGGCGCTGATCCGATCGTCTGTCGACACCGGCGGGCCCGGCGCCGTCCAGGACGAACAGAACGCGGGCAAGAGAGGGCAGCGCCGCCACTCCTCCCGGCCAGCTTGGCGGCCAGGCGTTTCGGGACGCATCGTGGCCCGGTCGACTCACGAAGCGACACTCCCCGAACCAGGCCCAAAACCCCTCCGGCCATCGGGCAACTGGACACGCGGATCGAGGAGGCGAGGGCCCCCTTTCGTCCCGCGCTCGACCTCCTCGACACCGTCCCCGGGATCAACCGGGCCGTCGCCGAGGTGATCATCGCGGAGACCGGCGGCGACATGAACCGTTTCGCCTCCGCCAAGCACCTCGCCTCCTGGGCCGGGGTCTGCCCCGGCCACCACGAGTCCGCCTGCCGCACCAAGAACACCAAGGTCCGCCCCGGCAACCCGTATCTCAGGGGCGCCCTCGGCCTGGCTGCCGTCGGCGCTGCCAGGACCAAGGACACCTATCTGCAGGCCCGCTACAAACGGCTGCGCAGGTCGCAGCCGCACGCCGCGGACCGCTCAAAGCCCTGGTCGCCATCGAGCACTCGATCATCACCGCGATCTGGCACATGCTCACCGGCCACGTCTCCTACCAGGACCTCGGCGGCACCTACTTCGCCCAGCGCGACCCCGAACGCGCCACCCGCCGCACGGTCACCGCCCTCAACCAGCTCGGCTACACCGTCACCCTCAACCTGAGGGGACGATGATCGAGGCCGCTCGTTGGTGGTCGGCCACTACGGAATCGCGCTTCTTGTGGTTCGCGAGGTCGCGCTCCCTCGATCCGTCTCATTGAACGCGCCGGGCGATCCCGGTCGCCCGGCCCATCAGCCATTCGAGCGGCCCCCGCTGGAAGAAGCGGGACCAGAGGGTGGCGAGGACGGTGACGGACGCGATGAACCCGAGCAGGACGTACAAGGGCGAGGCGGTCTGGCCTTCGGTGTTCAGGAGCCAGATAGCGACGATGTGGTAGACGTACGCCGTCAGAGACATCGAGCCGACCGCGATGACGGGCTTGGCCAGGCGATGCAGCCTGGGGAAGGCGTCCATGACGGCCAGGCACGCGGTGATCACCAGGATCGCCACACCGGTGGCGGCCACGATGGACAGGGTCGCCTCGCTGTGCGGGGCGGAGGCCAGCATCCCGGCGGGGGTGTCGCCGAAGATGCCGATGCTGTCGGGCGATACAGACGGCATGGACGATCCGGACGGCATGGACGGTATGGACGGCATGGACGGCATGGATGACATGCCCGATCCTTGTTCGGCTTTCCGGACGGCCTCGGCGGCGCCGGGTACGAGACGCACCGCCAGCCAGGAGCCGCCGTAGCCGGTGACGGCGAGGGCGACGCCGGTGAGAGCCAGGCGTATCCGGACCGCCGTGGCGGCCAGGTCGCAGCGGGCGACAGCCATACCGGCGATGACGAACGGAACCCAGGTCAGGGCCGGATAGCCGCCGGTGAACAAAAGCGAGAGGGGGCCGTCGGCCTGGCCGTAGGAGAGGAATACGCGGCCGCCGACCACCGGCTTCAGCGCGTAGAGCAGTTGCGGGCCCACCACGGCCCAGCCCACCGCGATCAGCGCCAGCGGCTTGGCGCCCAGCCGGTACAACGGCAGAACGAGCAGGAAGAACAGTCCGTAGAAGGCGAGGATCGGCACGACCGGGGTGCCGGTCATGGTCAGGACGGTGCCGAGGGCCAGAAGGATCACGGCCCGGATGATTACCTTGGCGACGGCCTGGCGGCCGGCCAACCCGGTCTTCGGTGTGCGGCGCCCGGTGATCAAAGCGACCGCGAAGCCGGCCAGGACGGCGAACAGGGCGGAGGAGCGGCCTTGCGCCAGCTCCATCAGGTAGCCGATGACACCGTCCTGGCCCGGGGCGGGGCCCACATGGACCGCGTACATGCCGAAGACGGCCAGACCCCGGGCCAGGTCCAGCCCAACCAGCCGGCCCTCGCCGGCCGCGCCCGGCGAGGGCTCACCGCGCTCGCGTTCAGAGGACGGTGCGTCAGCCGGCGGGAAGTCTGCGTGCTGAGTCATGGCTCTCAGGCTGGAGACCGGACGAGCCGCGGAGTATCCGGCAGAAGGCTGCCGTGCCCCTGCCGACCGGAGGGCGATACCCCGCCGGGTGGCTGGAGCTGCCACTCGAGACCCTGCAGGTGCGCTCCGGGGCTTTAGGGTCGAGGCGGTATGAGCCGGGTGGTAGGGACGAAGGTGAGGCGGAGCGCACGTGATCCGGGTAGTGGTGGTGGACGACGAGGCCCTGGTCCGGTCGGGGTTCGGGCTCATCCTGGGCGCGTCCGAGGACATCGAGGTCGTCGCGACCGCGAGCGGCGGCGACGCCGTGGCGACTGTCCGCCGGGAGCGGCCCGACGTGGTCTTGCTGGACATCCGGATGCCGGACGTCGACGGGCTCACCGTCCTGCGCGAGCTGCGGACGATGCCTGATGCTCCGGTGGTGGCCATGCTGACCACGTTCGACGCCGACGAATACATCCTGACCGCGCTGCACTCCGGCGCTGCCGGTTTCCTGCTCAAGGACACCGAGCCGGAACAGCTCGCCCACCTGGTGCGCACCCTGGCCGCGGGCGGCGTGGTGCTGTCCGCCAAGGCGTCGCGGACCCTGCTGCACAGCCACCCCCGCACCGAGGCCGCCGTCGACGAGGAGGCGGCCCGCGTCCGGCTGCTCACCGCCCGCGAGCGCGATGTCCTCGTCCTGGTGGCGGAGGGCCTGTCGAACGCAGACATCGGGGTGCGCATCCACCTGAGTGCCGGCACGGTGAAGGACCACGTCAGCGCGATCCTCACCAAGCTTCGCGTGACCAGCCGGGTGCAGGCCGCGCTGCTGGCGCAGCGGGCCGGGCTGCTCGATGCGCGCCCGCAGCCCGAGGCCACACGATGAATCGCGCACGCGTCCTGTGGGAGCGAGTGCCCGCGCCGGTCGTCGACATCGTCCTGGTGGCGGTGGCCGCCCTGGACCTATTGCCGATCCTGTGGGACGACACGCGTCCCGGCGTCGCGCCGGCCGCGCTCGGCTGCGCCGCGCTGGCCTTCCGGCGCAGGTTCCCGCTCGGCGTCTTCCTGCTCACCCTGCCCATCGCGCTGACGCAGACGATCGCCCTCGCCCCGCTCGTGGCGCTGTTCACCCTGGCCGAACGCTCCCGCAACCGTCCTCTCCTCGCGGGATGCGTCGCCCTGGCCGCAGTCGCGGGCAGTATTCCGTGGCCCCTGGCCAGTTTCGCCGAGGTCGGCCGGACCATGACGCTGATCGACTTCGTGTACAGCGTGGCCACCGCCGCGGCCCCGGTCCTCTTCGGACAGCTCCTCCGGGCGCACCGGGACTTGACGCGGCGACTGACCGAGATCGAGGAGGCCAGGGAGCACGAGCGGGCCCTGCATGCCCAGGCCGTGCTCGCCCGCGAACGCGCCCAGCTGGCCCGCGAGATGCACGACGTGGTCTCCCACCAGGTCAGCCTGATCGCCGTACAGGCCGGAGCCATGCAGGTCGCCGCCCAGGACCCGAACGCCAAAGAGGCCGCCCGCACGATCCGTTCCCTGAGCGTCACCACACTCGACGAACTGCGCACCATGGTCACGCTGCTGCGCGCCTCCGGCGGCAACGCCACCGAGCTGACGCCTCAGCCCACCCTGGCCGACCTGCACAAACTTGTGGAATCCAGCGGCACTCACGCACAGCTGAAAGGTGAACTCCCGCCCACCGTAGGCACACCGGCCCAACGGGCCCTCTACCGCACGGTCCAGGAAGCGCTGACCAACGTCCGCAAGCACGCCCCCGGCGCCACCGCCCGCGTCGAACTGTGGCAGGACGGCGACACCGTCGGCGTGACCGTCGCCAACACCCCGCCCACACGTCCCTCTCTGTCCCTCCCCGGTTCACAGCACGGTCTGGTCGGCCTGCGGGAACGGGCCGACATCCTGCACGGCACCCTGGAGGCGGGCCCGACCGTGGAGGGCGGCTACCGGGTGCGGCTGCGGATCCCCCTCAGCGCGGACTGAGACCGACCAGGACCTCATGCTGTCCGTCGGCCTGCGCCGGCTCACGAGACCCGCTCGGCTCCTACTGAGGCTTTCGGGTTGTCGTCGGGGAGTGACGGTTCATGATCCCTGCGGTATGCCGGTGGCATGCGTTATCCGGGGGGTGGGGGCCTGACCGCTGAGCGTCGGGCGTTTCGGGAGAAGATCCGGCTCCAGGCCGGTGAGAGGTTCGGGGCGGGCGAGAAGACCGCGGTGATCGCGAAGGACCTGCGGGTGAGCGTGCGGTCGGTGGAACGCCGGCGCCGGGCCTGGCGCGAGGGCGGCAGTGCGGCCCTGCGTTCTGCGGGCCCGGCCAACTCCCCGACCGTCACTGCTGCTCGGTCTCAACACCCACCTGGCGTCCGGGCTGAAACAGTACGAGGCCGAGCACGACTGGCTCACCACCGTCCGCCTCCCGCCGTACGCACCCGAACTGAAGCCCGTCGAGGCCCTCTGGTCACTGGCACGCCGGGCCATGGCCAACACCGCCTCCGACACACCCGACGACCTCGACCGTGTCCTTCGCCGGGAGTTACGCAGGATCCAGCTCCGGCCCACCCTGATCGACGGCTGCCTCACCGCCACCGGCCTGACCCTCGCACCACCGACCCCACCCTGAAAACCTCAGTGACAACGCCGCCGGCGGAGGGGCTCGCTGAACGGGTCCGCACGGCCGTCCACGATCGCGGTGCGGGCCGGTGGCGGCTGATGCTGACACAGGAGCAGATGGAGTCGGTGGCCTACGGGTTCTGGCTCCACCGGCTGACGGGCTCCGCAGCCGAGGCCAACCGCTTCCACCGCGACTACGGCGTCCTCCACTCGCCTGCGGCCGGCACCGCTGCGGGTCCGGCTCGAACCTCGCAGACCGGGGTCGCGCCGACGTCGCCATCGTCTTCTGCCGCGGGCGCGGTCAGTCCCGGCTGACCGGCGGCTCACGCGCTGCGAGCTGCCGCCCCGGCGTCCTCTTCGACTGACGGACGATCATTTGCCGTCGGGCCAGCTCGCCAGGACGTCGCCGCCGTCCTCGTCGGTGAGGGTGACCCTGCACCGGCACGGCTGCCGTACTCGCCGATCCAGGCGAGGTACTTCCGCTCTGCGGTCGCGCGCTCCTGCCACCAGCCCTCCGTGGCAGGGCGCTCCTCGAGGAGCAGGGTCACTTCGTAGCGGCCTTCCGTGGGAGTGCCTGCCTCCCACGTGAGCCGGATCCCGGCGATCATGCAGGCCCGGCACCGATCGTGCCAGCGCGGCCCGTACCCGGCCGGGCGGACGACGCGTGTCGCGACGGCGAGCGCCCGGCAGGACGAGCAGCGGCGCCGGTCGGCCGAATAGATATCGATACGCGGCCATGAATCGGCGCGCGTCGGCCGCTCAGGGGCCCGCTCCAGGGCGGCGGGGTCGACGCGGAGGAACGCGAGGGCGTCGTCGTCCATGCCGTCCTTCTGCTGGTCGCGCCCTCCTCGTAGTGCCGGGTGGTCACCCTACTCTCTAGAATCGAACACATGCACGACCCTGCGCCTTCCCCCTCGACATGCTGCGGTTCCTCGAACGCGTCCAGGAGGGTGACCTCCAGCGCACCCGGGCGTGGATCTTTCTGCGCACCGAGAGCAGTCATCGTTGCAGCTTGCATACGTGCGAACTGTGAGTCGATGCGTAGATGGACTGGATGGTCCTCCCGGGCTCCGGTTGCCAACCGTGGCTTTCAGCGCTCTTCGCCACTCTCCAGGGCGCCCGCACCAACGGGCTGGCCGGCATCACCGGCTCGCTCACCCCGGGCAGGAAGGCCGACCTGCTGGTGATCCAGGCCGAAGACTTGAACAACATGCCGCTCAACGATGCCGTCGGCACCCTCGTGCTGGGCTCGGATGCCCGCAACATCAGCGCCGTCCTCATCAACGGCGAACCTCGCAAATGGAACGGCCAGGTCCTCGACGTCGACCTGCCTGCTCTGCGTGCCGAGGTCCACGCCTCCCGCGAGTACGTGCTCAACACCCCCGCGGCCTGAGCACCACCCCATCGAAGACCTGGGCACCTCCTCCGGGCCGCAGGGAGGCGGTCCGCCGCCTCACCCGGCCCGAAGAGCGAGGGGGGGACGCGCCCACGCTCCGCAGGAGAGAGCACGCGTCCCGACATCAGGGCCTCACCCCAGCACCACCGACGAAACCGAAAGCAGATACCGACATGACCACCACACCCTGGACGGCGCCGCGCCGCGACGACGAGGTCCTATGCGCCCTGCGTGACCCGGAAGGGCGCCCACTGCTGCTGACCGGGCACAGTCATCACCGGTAATCCGCTGTTGGGTGACTGGCAGGAAGCCGACGTTCTGATCGGCGGCTCCGTGATCGTCGGGATCGGCCCCGGCCTGCTGACCGCGGCAGGTGACGACAACATGATCGTCATCGACTGCGCAGGCACCCTCGTCCTGCCCGCCGCCACCGACTTCACCACGCCGCACACCAGCGCCACCCTCACCCCCGGCCAAGCCGCCGACATCGCCGTCCTGCGCCTGGCCGACACCCCGTCGCTCCCCGGCACCTGGCCAAAGTCGGTGCACCGCTCACGCCCCCTGACTGGGCCCCCGCCACTGCGGCGATCGCGCTGCTGACCGCGCTCGGCGTCCTGGTCGTCGGCCAGATGTACACCGTCCTTGTCCTGGCCCCTATCCACCCCATGGCCACCTTGCTGGATGCCACGACCGGACAGGTCACCTGGACCGCGTCGTCGTTCGGGTTCGCCTACGCCGCCGGCTTTCTCGTCGCCGGTCCGCTGACGGACCGGTACGGAGTGCAAGCGGTGATGGCCACCGGGCTGGTGGCGGCAACGGTCGCGACCGCCGCGGTCAGCACGGCCCCTGACCTGGGCCATTGCGCTCCGCGTCGACCAGGGACTGACAGCTGCGGCGTTCGCGCCCGCCGCGTTCTCCTACACTGCCCACCATCTCGCACCTCAGCGGCGCTCGATCGCCCTCACCTGTGTAACCAGCCGCATGCTCGGCGCCGCCGTCCTCATGCGGATCGCAGCCCCGGCCGTCGCGGCCGGGCCCGGATGGCGCCCGGGTGTTCCTCATCAGCGCCGCCCTCATGGCTCTGAGCCTGCTGCCCGTACGCCGCACCCTGCGCCCCACACCGCGCCAGGACACGGGCGGGGCCTGCTCCGAGCTTTCACCGCGATGCCACGGCCGCTGCGGCGGGGCCGGCTGGTCGCCCGTTACGCGGCCACCGTGACCCTGATGGGCGCATTCGTCGCTGTCTACACGGCGGTGGCCGTCGCCGGACCGCCCGGCATCGCCGGGCACCCCACCGCGACCTCATCCTGCGGGCCAGCGCCCTGCCCGCACTGGTGGCCATGCCGCTGCTCGCGCCCCTCGGCCGGAAACCGATCGGTTTCCCCAGGGGAGGCGGCCGAGACCGTGATCCACGGTTGGCTTCGGGTGCCGAAGGCGTTTTTGAGTCTGCAGATTCCCGGTCCGGCGATGGTGCCGTCCAGGGGTTTCGCGCGCAGCATGCGGAAGGGATGAATTCCGTTCATGACTTACTCCGGCCTGGACAACACAGCTACATCGGGAGAAGACCGTGGATCGCCAGCGGTGTGATCACCGGCGTTCTCGCGCTGCTGTTCGCCGTGCTGTACGTCGGCGCCAACATCGACCCGGCCGGCCACATGAAGAACCTGCCCGTCGGCCTGGTCAACGCCGACAAGGGCGCTGCCGCCGACGGCAAGCAGGTCAACCTGGGGGCCCAGATCACCGACTCGATCAAGAAGTCCACCGCAGGAGGGGACAAGATCGAATGGAAGGTGATGGACGAGAGGGAGGTGAAGGAGGAACTCGGCAAGGGCAAGCTGTGCGGTGCGCTCGTCGTGCCCGCCGACTTCACGTCCTCGGTCGCCGCCCTGACCGGCACCACGGCCGCCGAAACCCGGTCCGCCCGGCGCTGACGGTGCTGACGAACCAGTCCGCCGGCAGCCTGGGTTCCAGTCTGGCGCGGGTCGCGACGACGCAGGCCGCCGAGAGCGCCTCGCTCCACATTGGCCAGGAACTGACCGCCCAGATCAGGCCCGCGCAGAAGAAGCTGCCCGCCGCGGCCCGCGTCCTGCTCGCCGATCCGGCTGCCGTCACGGTGAAGGACGGCCATCCCCTCGACTCGCACAGCGGCCTGGGCCTCACCGCGTTCTACTACGCGCTCGCCCTCGCGGTCGTCGGCATGCTCTCCGCCAACGTCATCAGCGGCCAGGTGGACCACACCCTCGGCTACCCTCACAACGACCTGGGCCCGCTGCGCATGCACCGCCCGCTGATCCGGGCGACCCGGGTCCAGACCCTCGCCATCAGCAGCACCCTCATGGCGGCCCTGTCGCTGCTGATGGGCACCCTGGTCATGGTCGGGGCGGTCGGCATCATGGGTATGGACGCCTCGCACCTGCCGCTGCTGTGGCTGTACTCGGTGTGCGCCGTCGCAATCTCCGGGATCGGCGCGCTCACCCTCCTCGCGGTGTTCGGCACCCCCGGCATGCTGGTGGCCACGCTGGTTTTCATCGGGATGGCGGTGCCGACGGCCAACGCCACCACGCCGATCCAGGCCCTGCCCGGCTTCTACCGCTTCCTCGCGGAGTTCGAGCCCCTGCGGCAGATCGCCGGCGGCGTCCGCTCGATCCTCTACTACGGCGCGCAGGGCGACGCGGGCCTGACCCGGGGCTGGGTCATGATGGCCGTCGGCCTCGTGGCGGCCGCGCTGTTCGGCTTCGGCGTGCTGGGGTGGTACGACCGCAAGGGGCTGCACCGCATCCCTGCCGAGACGGACCCCGAGAAGAACGCCACCCCGGTGTAGCGGAATTCCTTCCGCATCTCCCAGGACGGGGCCGTTGAGCGGAGTGACCCCGTGTGTGCCGCCCCCGTGGGGACGAGGGGCGTGCACACCGTCAGGGCTCGGCAACGGTTTTTCTCCCCCGAGACCGTCGCCGAGCCTCTGAGCGGACTTCAGTGCCTGGACGGCGCCGGTCGGCTCCCCGCATCGCTGAAAACCGATCGGTTTCGATTCGCCTGTTTCGAGTTAACCTCACGACAGGACCTCCGAAGTGAAGTCAACTTCCAGAGAGCGCCTGCTGGAGGCGGCGGCCACGCTCACCTACCAGGACGGCGTCAATATCGGCGTCGACGCGCTGTGCAAGGCGGCGGGTGTGTCGAAGCGCTCCATGTACCAGCTGTTCCACAGCAAGGACGACCTGCTGGCAGCAAGCCTGGAGGAGCGCACTGCCCCCTTCGTGGCCACTCTCCTGCCCCCGGCGGACGACGGCCGCTCCCCCGCGAGCGGATCCTGCACGTCTTCGAGCAACTGGAGTCGCAGGGAGGGCGCGCCCGCCTTCCGAGGCTGCCGGTACCCGGCTGTGCAGATCGAGCTCAAGGACCAGAGTCACCCTGCGAGCCAGGTGGCACACCGGATCAAGGCGAAACTGACCGCCTTCTTCCGCACCGAGGCCGAGCGTGGCGGCGCGAGCGACCCCGATCTGCTGGCCCGGCAGCTGATCCTGGTCTTCGATGGCGCCCGCGCCCGCGCCGGGATCGGAGCCGACACCATGACCGGACTCATCGCCCCCACGGTGGTCACCCTGCTGGATGCGGCAGGCGTGCGCTGACGCCTCGTCCGTCCGGAAGGCTTCCTGGCCCTCTGGCTATTTCCCCCGACGGGGAAGTCCAATGGCGGTGAGCGTGTTGCCGAGCATGCCGCAGGCGAAGAAGCGTGCAGTCCGGTCGGCATCGGCGCCCAGCGCCAGGTGCACGGTTTTCCCAGATCCTCATCCAGCCCGCCCGGATGGCCTCGCCGATCAGGTCGTCGCCCTGTGTCCCGACGGCCGCCACGACGCCTATCCCTGCATCTGCATGAGAAGCGTTGCGGGGTGCGTCGAGATCAGCCACGGGTAAGCGTTCGCCATTGCTCGAAGGGCTGGCGGGCTCGTGTCCTCATTGTTGTCAAAGAGGCCGTCCGGCGGCAGTCTGCTCGCTCGTCTATGGCGCTGTGAAGAGCATCGGGAAGCGCAGGCCCAGCCACGGTTTGCGGCCCCAGGCGACGACCTTGGCGCGGGCCATGGCGGTGGGGGCGGTCCAGCGGCCCAGGGCGAGGAGGAGGAAGGCGACGGGGTCGATGGCGATCGTGCAGTCGGGCCGCCGGGGCGGGGTGCCGGTGACCGTGGGCACGCCGTCGGCGAAGGTGACGGCGAAGCGGTCGCGGCCGATCCGCAGCAGATAGCACGCATGGTGGCCGGCCGCGCCGGCGTTCACTGCACGCGGCATGGCCAGTCGCATGAAGGGCAGTGTGAAGGCGACCACTTCCCGGTTGACCATGTGGGGCCCGCGCAGCGCGACCGCGATGTCGTATCCGTGCCCGAGCAGGTGCGTGAGCAGGTACGAGCCCAGGGCGGCCTGGTTCATCGGCCCCATCGGCGTCAGCACCGCCTCCCGCGGACTGCGGCCGGCCGCGGCCGCGGCCGCGACGAAGGCTCGGGCGGTATCCGCGATCTCCGCGCCGAGGACCGCAGGATCCCGCTGCGGGAAGACGGCCAGAGCCGCACGGTTGGCCGCCGCGAGGCCGCTCGGCGTCCCATCGCCGTAAGGGCGGTCCTCGCCCGCTCCGATGTCCGCCATCAGCTTCCCCGCCAGCGCGAGGTGAGCCGCCGCCTCCCCCACCGTCCACTCCGCGCCCGGCAGCGGCGTGTGTGGGTCGGCCCCCGCCTGGAGCAGCTCCGCGATCCGGTCGGCAGTGGCGACAATGGCATCCTCGAGTGTCATGAACGCGATCGTGTCCGCGCTCGGATCTGCTGTCCAGTGCCTTACCGGCCCCGCTCTCCGCCTGTACACAGCTTCCTGGGCGCGAAGGGCGCCTTGGCCGATGCGATCATGCGGGAGTTCGGTCACGGTGCACCGGTCCGGGCGATCGCCCGGACCGTTGGGCGAACCGCCGCACCCGCCCCTGCCGACCAGCAACAAGACGTTGCCCAGCAGGTGGCTGCGCTGGACACCGTACATGCCGAGCCTGGGTGCCCAGAGGTGGTTCTCGACGTCCCAGGAGTCCTTGGGTGGCGAGTCGGGGGGAAAACGGGGGCCCGGCTCCAGCCCGAATGTGCGGTCGCCTGCTCGGTGAGCCGAAGGGCGGGGACGGACCTGCCGCAGCCGAACCCGCGATGGTCACGGCGACATCGTGGGCGGAATCGTCGTTCTGCTCCTCCTGATTCGGGAGGAGTTCCTCCGTGCCACGCGCTTCCTCATGGAGGACGGGTGCGGTCTGGCGAAGTCGGACGAGACGTCGGTCAATCGGCGAGCCGGTCCCCGCAGGCAGGCTCACCGCGTCCCACCCTCACTGTCAGTCGAGGCTCGTGGTGGACCCGGACGGCGACCAGTGGGGCGTGTCGATCGGCGAGTCCTCCAGGTCGCAGTCGAGGAGACCATGACCGACACCCCAACTCCGACCGATCAGACCCGCTCCGCGCGCAGCGCACGGTCGTCGACGGCATCCGTGTCGTGACCGTTCACGGCGAGATCGACTACGCCCTCCAGGACGTCCTCAGCCAGGCCCTGATCCGCTCCCGCCGCGGCCCACGCCGACGCAAGCCCGCCAAGCTGCACGCCGACAAGGGCTACGACTACGACCACCTGCGTCGATGGCTGCGCAAGCGCGGTATCACGCACCGCATCGCACGCAAGGGCATCGAATCCTCCACACGGCTGGGCCGCCACCGCTGGACGATCGAGCGCACCATGGCCTGGCTCGCCGGCTGCCGTCGGCTCCACCGCCGCTACGAACGCAAAGCCGAACACTTCCTGGCCTCCGCCGCCATCGCCTGCACCCTCATTTGCTACCGCCGGCTCACCAAATGAGACGACCTCTTACTGAGGCTTTCATCCGACACGATCCAAGGCCGCGACTGTCGTTTCCCCACGACCAGACCAACGACCACCGAAGCCGAAAAGCACATGATCAACAGCTTCTGTTGGCCTCGGGCTTTCACGAGGGTGGGGCTGTCCAGGTCTTGATCAAACAAAAGGAGAGCGCTGCTGACCTGCAACGATGGGACTTGTCGAGGGTCCTGTCAGCTGCAGGGAAAGGAGCACTCTCCAGGTGAAGAAGCGTAGCGGGTCGTACCCGCGTGTCCGGGTCGAGGGCGGCGGTCGGGCCGTGGTCTCGCAGGCGGGTTCGGTCCTGCTGGTCGTCGATCTTGGTCGCGTTGACGAGCCGATGCAGGGGTGCCTTCGCCCGTAGACGGACTTGCCCGGCCAGGAGGGGAAGATGCGCTCGGGGCGGTTGAGGACGTCGTAGATGTGCAGGGCGCTCTCGTTGACCGCGGAATCCGCCTGGCTCATGACGAGCTCGACCCGGGCTCCGGTGAAGACGGTGCCCTGGTACTGGCCGGCGAACTGGCAGCCCGGTCGCGGCCCTGGCGATGGTGTTCAAGCTCGTCGAGTCCGCCCAGGTCCGCTGGCGCGCGATCACCGCACCTCACCTCGTCGCCCTCGTCCGCATCGGCGCACTCATCGCCTGCGGCCACCTGGCGCCCGCGGAGAACTCGGCTGGGAGGGCGGGCGTCACGATCACCGGCGGGCAGACAGAGAGGACCTGGCGCGACAGCGCCACATACCGCGCAAAATCCGTTTGTCTCCTCAAGGACACGAACGGCTTCTTCTCACCACTCAGTCCACAGGTCTTGACGATTACTCCATGATCTCCGAGGTGGTTGGATCACTCCGGGACTGCCGATCCGGGATGCGGGGTGGGTCGGCCGAAGCCGTGGGAAGGCGGCGACGAGTTGTGGGCGGTGCGCGCGGCGCAGCGGAGAACGTAAATGCGTCGACAGCGCCCCTCGGTATCCGGCAAGGTGGCCGTCCGTGACCAGCAGCGAACTGTGGACCCGTGCGACCGCCGACCGCTACGACGCCGAGGAGACCGACGCCTCCTCGGCTGCCGTTCTCGGACCGACTCTCGCCTTCCTTGCCGATCTCGCCGGAGACGGCCGGGCACTGGAGTTCGCCATCGGAACCGGACGAGTGGGGGTCCCGCTCAGGGAACGCGGCGTGCCGGTAGTGGGCATCGAACTGTCCAAGCACATGGCAGCGGTGCTGCGGCGCAAGATCGACGAGGACACGCTCCCAGTAGTCATCGGGGACATGGCTACCACCGCCGTTCCCGGTGAGTTCACCCTGGTCTATCTCGTCTACAACACCATCACGAACCTGCTCACTCAGGACGAGCAGGTCGAGTGCTTCCGCAACGCCGCACGGCATCTGGAGCCCGGCGGCCGATTCGTCATCGAGCTGGGTGTGCCGCCGCTGCGGTTCCTGCCGCCCGGCCAGGTCGCAGTGCCGTTCGATGTCTCCGAGCAGCATCTCGGCTTCGACACCTTCGACCTGGTCGAGCAGATTCTCGTCTCGCACCACTTCACCCGCGGCGGCGACGGCCGCTACCGCCGCGGCAACTCCCGACACCGGTACGCCTGGCCGGCAGAGCTCGACCTGATGGCACGGATCGCCGGACTCGAGCTGGAACGTCGCGTCGCGGACTGGGACGAGGCTCCGTTCACCCAGGACTCCGCGAAGCACATCTCCGTATGGCGCAAGCCAACCTGAGGTCGGCCACCGGGCTGTCAATGAGGCTTTTCCCACCTCACCGTGAGACGACGAGGTTGGATCAGCCTCAGGGCATGCGGAAAGTCGTGCCGGCTCAAGCCGCGTTCATCGCCTCGTCGCTCCTTACCAGCTCCCGTGCTGGTGATAGAGGCGGTTCCAGTCTTCGCCGGTGGCATCATCGGGTACTGCTACGAGCATCGACTTCGCTTCGTTGCACACGCGCTCGGCCTGAGCCGCGGTCAAGCGCCGGCAGTTCGAAAGCAGCCCCGCGGTGCCCATGTTCCGGCGGTCCGCCGACCCCGACCCCCGTCCGGACCCGCGCGCGCCGCCGGCGGCCTGCGCTTGCGGCCGATCAGGGGCAGGACGCGGTTCCCTGGTCGAGGACGTGCGCGTCGGCGTTGTCCCCGACCTTCACCCAGAGTGCCGACTTGCCCCGCCGGTCGTAGGTGCGGGTGAAGTCGGTCTGCCCGGTGCGGACGAACTTCACCTTGTAGCACCAGCCGGCGTCGACACGGAAGGTGTCCCAGTCCTGGTTGTACGGCGTGTGGCCGCCTCGCGCCGTGAGGTTCTGGGTCTTCTGAGCCGCCCCGTCGGACGCGCACTTCGGCTGGCTGGCCGTCGAGTCGCCCGTGCTGTCGCCGCCCCGGCACCAGTTGAAGTAGGCCGTGACCCCGTACGCGCTGTCGTTCACCGTCGTCGAACACATGCCGAGGGTGCACCCCGTGCCCGCTTGGGCGGTCGGCGCCCCGCCCATGACGGCGGCGCAGCCCAGCGCCGCGACGATGATGATCGACCTGACCCGTCCAGTGCCGATCCGCTTGGCGATCGTGTCCTTCTGCTGCATGTCCACGCCCTCCCTGACCGGCGGCGACCACTTGAGAGCGACCGTCCGCGCTTGATGACGCCAAAGCTGGACCATCGACCTTGTGAAAACCTTGCGGTGCCGATCGGGTGCTTCAGGCTGCGACGGCTTCGCCACATCGGTTGCCGCTGTCATGTCAGTTCCATGTCTGGGCGGTCGCAGCGAAGAGATCGGGATCGCTGTGCAGGGGGATGACACACGTGACGACAACCGGCAGGACATCGAGTGACGGGGGCCTTGGAAGCCGTTGCTTTCCGATAGTGATGGGTGCGTTTCCGCTGCTCAGGCGTAGTGTCGGTGCCTCGGTGGCAGAGACGCGGTGTCGTGTCGTGTCGTCTCTTCGGCGGAGGTGCCGGATGCCGTCGGTGATGGGGCTGCTGGAGGAGCGTGAGCGTGTTGCTCGGCAGCGGGTGGAGGTCCTTCAGGCTGAGCTGCAGGAGGCGGAAGCCGCGTGGGAGCGGTCTGTGA
Source organism: Streptomyces sp. NPDC058291 (assembly GCF_042880855.1). NCBI lineage: Bacteria > Bacillati > Actinomycetota > Actinomycetes > Kitasatosporales > Streptomycetaceae > Streptomyces > Streptomyces sp. NPDC058291. The sequence goes on along the minus strand of NZ_JBHVYK010000024.1, from coordinate 9,488 downwards.
TCGCCCGTCAGACGGTGGCGGAAGTCCTGGCAGAACCTCCTGCAGGCGAGGAGGCGCCGTCGGCCGAGGTGGCCGGTGAACGGCCTGCGCGGGTCGCTTCGGCCGTGCCCGGATCGGTGGTTCTCGCCTGGAGGGAAGGGCTCGCCCCCGACTCGCTGGCGCCGGACTGCCAGCGGCTTGTGGAGGTCCTGGCGGGGAGCGGGCAGGAGATGGACTGTCGGCAGCTCGCGGCGGCCTTGGATCTGGAGGTGGTCGCGGCGAAGGTGGAGGGAGTGCGGTCGAAGGTGAAGCACCTGGTCGTGCGGGGCTGGCCGGCCGAGGAACGCCCGGGGATGTTCAGCGTGTTCGCCGGACGAGTCGGCGGCTCATGACCATGCACATCGACCACCGGATCACCGCCTCGGAGGTGTCGGTGCGGGTCTCGTAGTCGCGGGCCAGGCAGCGTGAGTGCATCAGCCATGCGAATGTCCGTTCCACCAGCCTCTCGGCAGCACCACGAAGCCGTGGTGTCGTCGGTGCGTCTGACCACCGTCAGCGCGATCCGCAGGACATCGCGGGCGAGGTCGACCAGGCGTCCGGTGCAGCCGCCGTCGACCCACACCAGCGAGATGCGCCAGTGTCGCTCACGCAGCCGCTCCAGCAGCGTCCGGCCGGCCTCGCGGTCGGTGACGGATGCGGCGGTGACCATCACGGCCAGCAGCAGCCCGAGGGCGTCCACGACGATGTGCCTCTTGCGGCCGTTCACCTTCTTCCCGCTGTCGAACCCCCGGCTGGCAGTCGGCACCGACGCGGCCCCTTTCACCGACTGCGCGTCGATGATCCCGGCGGTCGGCTCCGGATCCCGGCCCTCTGCCTCGCGGACCCGATCACGCAACCGGTCGTGGAACTCCGCGACCAGGACCTTGTCCCGCCAGCGCCGGAAGAACGCGTAGACGCGGTCCCATGCGGGGAAGTCGGCGGGCACCGCCCTCCAGGCGATGCCGCCCGCGACCAGGTAACGCAGGGCGTCGACCAGCTGCCGGTGGCAGTAGCCCTCCTGCTGCCCGCCGCGGCCTTCCAGCCAGGCGGGTACGGGCATCGCGTCGCGCACGACCGCCCATTCCGCGTCGGTCATGTCCGAGGGGTACCTCGGACGCCTGTGCGGCCGATCCCCGGCGTTCCCGAACCGGTGAGCGAGACAATCACACGACAGGGGCGCGGCGTTGGACGGCAACGTCACGGAGACGGAAGACTGCGGCACCAGGGGCCTCCTGTTGCTCGGCTGGATTCGACACCCACGAGCTGTGCGGGAGGCCCGCTTTCATCCCCTGCCGACCGGGAGATCACCCGACCGAGTCGGCAGACTCGAACGCACGATCACCAAGATCGATAGAGCAACGGCTAGTCAGATGTCGTACAAGTTGTCCCACGGCGCGCGGAACCCGAGGCGTTCGGGTAGAACTCGGCCCAGTCGTCCTGCTCCCTCAGGCGCCTGTGACCGGGCCGCGGCGCCATGGCCCGGGGTCTCAGGGGAGGAACGTCACGGCGGGGAAGGCCGGGGACGGCCGGTCGAGCAGGTGTCCCCGGCGGTGGCGGAGGTGTTCGTCGAAGAAGGCGAGCGGGTACGCCTGCTGGATCTTCACCGCCTGGTCGGGATCGAGGGTGCCGATCACGCCCTGGAGTTGCTGTCGGCTCCATCCGAACAGCTTCGCCACCTGGGGGAACAGCGCCTCGTTGTCGCCGTACGAAATATGGACGGCGCCCTGGGCCTGGATGTTCAGCCGCCAGCCCCGCAGATGCGACCAGAACGCGGCGGCCTCGGCATCCGTGGCCCGGGTGTACTCGGCGGACATCATCATGAACGGCCGGTCCAGGTCACCGGCGAGCGGCGGGTTCATCTGCATCGGACCGTCGAGGCTCAGACCGGCCCGGATGCGGTCGTCCGAGAGCGTGGCGCAGGCGGTGGCTGTCCCGCCCTTGGACCAGCCGAACGCGCCCATGCGCCGCGGGTCGAGGGAGCCGAGCAGCCCGGCCGGCAGCTCCCGCTGGTCGACGTCCGGATTGCACCCGGCGGCGAGCTGCTCGACGCAGTCGAGGACGAAGCGCAGGTCGGCGGCGAAGTCCCCGGGCAGCGTCGGTGTTTTCCGGTCGTAGAGCGGGACGGCGACCCGGCCGTCGGGGAACTCGGTGTATGTGTCGTACTGGTGAGCCACCGTCACAACCGCGTAACCGTGGCTGGCGAGCTCCTGGACCATGACGGTGTGGTCGCCCTGGTGGCTGTGTGCGCCGTGCGAGAAGACGACGACGGGCAGCCGTCGGCCCGACCGCCGCACCGGAGCGCCCACGTGGCCGGCAGTGAGCGGCGCCAGGGGGACCAGGTCGCTGAACCCGGCGTCGGTGAGGAACGCCTGAAGGGCGCCGGCCGGCATCCAGGGCGCCACCGGGTAGTGCTCGACGTCGCGGGCGGGGTACCAGACGGTGGCCATCAGCTCCCGGAAGTGCCCGGGGCCCGCGATGTCGTCCGGGCGTGACCGGTCGACGAGGTGCAGGGGGACCGTGCCTACCGGGTGCGGCCCGTTGGGCACGGGCAGCGTGAGCCGCTCCGGGGCGGGGGCGGGCCTGTCCGGGTCCGCCCACGCGGGGCTTGCGATGGCGGCGAGCGGCACGGCGGCCCCGGCGGCCAGCGCGGCTCCCAGCATGCGGCGGCGTGTCAGGCTCCTGTGGGCGGTGAACGGCGAGACGGCCATGGGACCTCCGTGTCACGGATCGTCAATCGTGCCGCGACGGCCGGTCCGTGGGCACAACGGAACGCTGTCACATGCCCCTCCCGTACGGCATCGACCCACGGGTTTACATCCTGGGGCTGATGCGATCGACAGTGCCGTCCTCCGGGTGCCGGGCCAGCAGCCATCTCTACGCACCACAGCAGATCTAGCAGCGCCGACCGGGCCAGAAGCGGCCCGGCGCGGGCCGCCCAAGGGCGGAGGAGTCTCTCTGGCCCCGCCCGAAACGGCCAGTAACGCCCGTGCCTCGCCCGAGGCGACGAGCGAATCGGACGAGATCATCTGAGAGTGGGGCCAGATCGACTGGAGTAATCGTCGATACCTGTGGATCGGTGGCTTCTCAGCTTCCAGATGATCGGAGCCGGGTGAGTCCGTCGATTGCTGCAAGCTCGGTGTTCAGGAGCTGATCTCCGGCTGGTGCGGTGACGTGAGGAGAACGGACACGTCGGGGTCCACACCGAACCGGAAGGCCCTCACCCGTTCAAGATCCCTCAGCCGAGACCTGGCTCACCCGTCCACAACCTCCCGAGACAGAACAATTAGCCCTGGGCAACCCGCCGCCATCCGGCCGCGAAAGCCCACTTGCTGTCCGGGTGGTACGAACGCGGACCGCGCACCTTGGCCTTGTACTGCGGCTCCTCGGTCACCTTCCAGTCACCGTCCTCCCACTTGACGATCAAGTAGGTCGTCTCACCCTTCAGCGACTTGTTGTCGGCACCCTCTTCGCCACTGGGGACGAGGCGGTCGTAGAACATCCAAACGGCTATGATGTCGCCGCTGTCGTCAAGGCTGCGGGAGAGAAGCGCCTTCACGACGGCTTTCCCATCCCTCGGCACCGCGATCAGAAGCGGCTCTCCGACCGTTCCGCTCGCACCTCTGTCAATCGTTTCGGGAGAGTCCTCGGAAGTGACCGCGGTCCACTGTTCGCGCGCGATCACTTCATCCCTCAGGTCGAAGTCCTGCCAGTAGGAGACCGCAGCGGATTCCGCGCCGAGCCCAGAGTGCTCGAACCCGGTCCCGATGCCCTTGGCGTTCGACTTCGGCTTGAGCAGTGAGACAGGTCGGGCGGTCGCTGGCGTGTACTCCTGCCCCTGGCCCGGTGGTTCAGAGCTCTTGTCACCATCCGACCTCGAGGACGGCTTCGCGTTCGTCTGAGGTTGGGTGTTCCCGTCGATGATCGGCGTGAAGGCGAGAATGCCACCAACAGCGAGTGCGGCCCCGGCCACAAACCCGATCGCCAGGAGCCGTAACCGGTGCTTGCGTGCTGCGCTGTCGTTGGAGTCTGGATCAGGCCGCGTGTTGGGCCCGCGGTCAGTGGCCGCTTGGTGGCGCATCGTTTCTCCGCATCTCAAATCGCCGAGGGCTGCAAGGCACACCAACTTTAGGCACGTCTGCCACATGCCGCGTCAGCATCATGGAGCGGCCGGCATTTCGCTGTCTGCTCACGGCGCACCATTAGGTCCACGCCTGGTCCACACGCACTGATCCACACCGCGGCAGAGCCAGATCAAGGTGAGGCAGCCCCACGCGGAAGGGGTGCCTCTCAGGAGCGATGTGACGGATCGTGATGGATCGGCACGCCGAAGGCGGGGTGTCATGCTCTGGCCTGGTGAGGGAAGCAGGGCCCTGGAGGGGTCTTCTTGGTCCTTCACAACGGATAAAGGCGGGCGTGTGGAAGTAGGCGTGACACTCTTCCGCGGGAGCGTGACAGTTACGCTCTGTCAACGTGACACCGGGTGCGGGGCCGGCGGAACGCGCCCGTTGGAGGCGGGTGTCCTCCTCTGACATCGGACCTGGACCGTCTGCCGTCGAAGTTGGACGACTGAACCGTTCACGACATCGAAGTTGGATCGTCGGCGGCGCTCCCGGAGGTCCCCGTGTCTCGCACAAGAGGTCCCTGGAGTTCCGCGGGTTCCCACCGCCTTGCTGAGTGGATCAACGGGAGCGAAGATGCCCGGACTATCGAAATCAGGGGAGACGCAGTGATTCTGGGAACGGTGGCAGTAACGGGAGCGGCGGGGACCATCGGTTCCATGGTGCGGGAGGCGCTGCGGGGCACTGCGGAGCGGTTGATCCTGCTCGACCGCGTGCCGCTCCGCCCAGAGGCCGAGAACGAGGAGGTGCACACCGTGGACCTGCGGGACGCCGCCGCTGTGGAGTCGGCCTTGGCGGGAGCCGACCGCGTGCTGCACCTGGGCGGCGTGCCCGACGAGGCGCCCCTCCCTGATCTGCTCGAGACCAATGTGCTCGGCACGCACCATGTCCTGGAGGGTGCGCGGCGCACGGGAATCGAGCGGGTGGTGCTGGCCAGCAGCAATCGTGTCACCGGCTTCTACCCTGCCGCGCACCTCACCAGCCCCCAGGAGCCGGTACGCCCCGACGGCCTCTACGGGGTGAGCAAAGCCGCCGTCGAAGCGCTCGGACAGCTGTATGCCGACAAGTTCAACCTGTCCGTCGTCTGCCTGCGCATCGGCAGCTTCGAGCATCTGCCTACCGAGCCCCGGCACCTGGCGACCTGGTTGAGCCCGCGAGACGCTGTCGGCTACCTGCGGGCCGCCCTGGTCGCACCGCCCTCTATCCGCTTCACCACGGCATACGCCGTTTCCAACAACACCCGCCGTTTCTGGGCACTCCCCGACCCGGCGGAACTGGCCTACACCCCCGTCGACAACGCCGAACTCCATGCCGCAGGCATTCCCGAGGCGGACTCCCCGACCGACCCGGCCGCGCCTCAGGCCGGCCCCTACGCCCTACCGCAATTCACCCTCAAGCACCTTCGGCCATGACGCCCATATCCACCACAGGACGGCTTGGAAGGCCGGGGACCTGTCCGTGTGCGGCCACTGCCACGCCGCCGACGTCGCCCGCAAGGAAGCCGCCGACGAAGCCGCCCGCCACCAGGCCGCCACGCCACTGGAACAGGAGCACGACCACGACCAGGAACCGGGCAAGCTCCGCGGTCTGTTCCGCCGCCGGCCCTGACTCTCCCGGGTACGCCACGGGTCCCGGGGTTGAGCCTCCCCCTGGGGCCCGCCGCGACTGCGGCGTCACGCGCCCTGCGACCGCCGGCAACGCCCCCGGATCGGAGCAGGGGGAACGATGCCGCGAACCTGACGTACACCAGACTCATGAAGACCCAAGAAGCGTTCTGCGTGCGATGTGGCAGCGCAGACACCCGAGTTACCCGCCTCGACCAGACCAGCGCGGAAGGCACCTGCTTCCGCTGCGACAAGCCCTTCCACGCCACACCGTGCCACGGCTGCGGAGGCTTCCGCATCGCCGGTTCCTTCGGCGTCTCCGGCACGCGATTCGAGAACCTCCCCGAGAGCGTGAAGTGCTGGGACTGAGGTCACCGCAACCCGCTGCGCGACCCCGGCCCGGAGTAGGCAGCCGCCGGCGCGCTCATTGCCCCCGTTGGCTGTAGGTGTCGTCGTAGGGACGCTCACCGTGGCGGTTCAGCCCCTCGTCGTCCACCAGCTCGATAGCAGCTGCTGCGCCGCCGGGCTGCGACCAGGACCACCCGGGCCCGGCCGGACCGGGACTACGCCGAACTGGTCGGCGGGCCGCTGGACGGCCTGCTGCTCGACATCACCGGTTGGAGGCCGGAGGAGATCGACGACGATGTCTCCCTCGCCACGGAACTCGGGCAGTTCGGCCCCGGAGGCTGGGCGCTGTACGACCCGCGCCCCGGCAACCCGGCCCGCTGGGACTGGGGCTGCGACAGCCTTTGACCACCTGCACTCGGTCGGGTGAAGACACCGCTGCTGCGGAACCCGCTCGGCAGGCCAGGCGTAGTGCCGTACACGGACCCCATCAACGAGGCGCACGTGAGCGAGCAGGACCTGGTCGTCGTCGACGTCGCGGCCGCCGACGACGCGACCGCGCTCTCCTTCCAGCAGATGCTCGCCGGATGGTGGGCAACGGCGACAGCGGAGCGGACGACGCGGGACGCCGGCGAGCCCGGCGTACGGCTGCGCTGCCTGGACTTGCGCCAAAAGCTCCCTGCGGCCGCCGTGGTTGGCCGCCGGGAAACTACTGAGATTGAACTCGTGATGCCGCATGGTTGCTCAGGTGGGCCGGATGGTCAGACCGGTCTCGGCGAGGCAGCCGTCTGTGAGATCGCTGCGGAACTGCATGTGCCGTAAGCCGCGTCGGATGCGCTGGACGAGGTGTTCAGGGGTGCTGAAGGCGACGTTGGAGAGCCAGCCGCGCCGCAGGAGTGACCAGATCCCTTCGACGGGGTTGAGGTCGGGTGCGTAGGGCGGCAGGTAGTAGATGGTCAGCCAGTCGCGATCCTCGGCGAACTTTCGCAGGTCGGCGGCCGCGTGGACGTTGAGGTTGTCCCAGACGAGCACGGTCGGGCCGCCGAGCTGCTGGTGTGCGGCGATCAGCAAATCCCGGGTGTCGCGCCGGGAGAAGCTCTTGCGGCCGTCGCGGCGGCCGTCGTCCCGTCGCGGCCGGTAGATCAGCCGGGAACGATGGCTGGGCTTGTAGCAGGTCAGGGCGGCAATGGACACCCGTCTGCGGGAGCGGCCGCGGACCCGCACCACCGGGGTCCGGCCGCGCTGTGACCAGGTCTTCGCCCGCGGCGGCGTCATGGAGAAGCCGGCTTCGTCCTCGAAGACGAGCCAGGCTCCACGGGCCGCCGCGAGCCTTCCGCGCAGGGCCAAACCTCCTTCACCCACCCGGCCACCGCTTCGTCGTCCCGCTCCATGGCGCGTCGGGCCGGAACCTGGCAGGACCAGCCGTTGCGTACCAGCAGTTTTGGCACGCCCTGGATGGTGTAGGTCAGGTGGAAGCGCCGGCCGATCACCGTCTTGATCCGCGCGAGCGTCCATCGCTGGTCCTCCCAGCCGTGCGCGGCCGGCCCCTTGGCCAGCTCCGCCTCCAGCTGCGCGAACTGCTTCTGGCTCAGCCTCGGCAGCGACGCCGGCCCCTGTGACCGCAGAGCCCGAGGACCGCCTTCGTCCCACATCTGCCGCCAACGCTGCACGGAGCGGACGCTGACCCGCAGGTCCTTGCCGATCACCGAGCTCGCCTCGCCCTGGGCGAACCTCTCGGCCGCCTTCAGCCGTAACTCCTCGCGGAACTGCTGCCGTTCGGCGGTCAGCCCACCCCCTTGTGGATACCGCATGCCCCGGTGATACCGCAGGGACGACGAGCCGTCAGCCCCTACGACATCATGAGTTCAACCTCAGTAGGCCGCCCGACCAGTTGCGGGCACACTCCGTACTCTGCATCTGATCGAATACCTGCTGGCACCGGACGCCGTGGCGGTGCTCCGCTTGGCGTCCCGCAGACCGATGCCACACCGGAACCCGGGTCGGCCGTGTACGGGTCAGTTCTGCCTCTTCCGCCGCCACCTCGCGCCGGCCTCTCGGGCCCGGTCGTTCCAGTGGTCCCGCACCCATCCCCAAAACAGCGCCACCGGCGCTGCGACCAGGGCGACCAGTAGCGATTTGTCCCAGGCCATGCCGCCGCGCCCGTACCGGAACATCAACACGAGCAGCGCATAGACGCCGACGCCGAGTAAGAGAGCCTTCACCGGTTTCGAGAGATACATGCGGTGCGGATACCCCGGTGTCCACCGATTGATCCGGCGCATCCTTCGCAACTGTCTTGCCTTTCTTGTCCCGAGTCCCGTCTGTGGCAGGGGCGGGGAGTGCGTCCTCGTCTCTGCCCTGCACTCCGCACTGGCAGGTCAGCTCCGAGTCCACCCCACGCCGCTGCCGTTCGGCACGCCCGACAACGCCCCCAGCTGCAGCCCGCGCCAGCACTGACCTCCGGTCGCTGCACCTGGACCTCGCCCCGCTGCGTCACGCGCGACCCCGGGAGAGGACCGGACAGGCCGCCGGCCACCATCCCGCGCCCCGCCGAGGCATCCGCGCCGCGGGGCGCACTGCTTGTTGCCCACCGGCGGCGGATGCGCCGGACGTCTGGAGGAGATCACTCGTGGTCATTCCCCGCCCGCCGCCGGATCGGCTGGCCCCGCCCGCAGCGCCCCGGGTCCCGTTATCCGCACCGCCCCGCCGGTGCCCGGCGTCTGGGGACAGTGATGTCAGGTCCTCGACCGAACCGCCGCCTGGAGCAAGCAGCACGGACGCGTGGCCGGCAGGCCTGCCCGAGTACGACCAGGGAGCCTGCCCGGAGCATCTGGTCACGCGCCGTCAGCTGCTGGACCGGGGCCTGTGCCCCGGCCGGGCGCCGGTCGTCGCGAACCACACCGTCCACGGCGGGCAGGGGATGGTCGCGCCACTGCGGGCCGCCTGCAGGTTGACCAAGCGCCACTCGTTGGAGGCCACGCCGTGGTCGGCGTGCTGCAGCGTTGCGTGCGGGTTGTCTCCGAAGTCGTCGCCCGGAGCGGCGGACAGACGACGAGTCACGTCCTGGTCGACGTCGTTGCCTGCCGCCCGCAGCGCCGCCATGTGGCGGCGACGTCCTCAACACAGACAAGAGTCTGCGCGCCGCTGTGGGTCGAACCCGCCGACCCCGGCCACAAAGCACGACGAGCCACGCCACCCGCAGCCCCTGAATCCGCTGTCGCGATGACCACACTGTCCGCGAGACAACGCGAGGGGCCCCCCCCCCCACCGCCGCGGGGGCCCGCCTGCCGCCGGCCGCACAGCAGGGGGGGGGGGGCGGGGGGGCCGGGGGGGGCGGGGGCCCGGGGTGGGGGGCCGCCGCGGTCCGCGGGGAGGCCGCCGCCGTCGAGGGCACCGCGGTGTT
>NZ_JBHVYK010000023.1:87517-98014 GCF_042880855.1 Streptomyces sp. NPDC058291 | reverse complement strand
TGCGTGCACAACTTCTCACGCTTCGCACAGCCCACCGAGCTCGACCTCAGCCGCTACGACGGCCGCCACCCCGTCGAGCTGTTCGGCGGAGTCCGCTTCCCCGCCATCGGTGAACTGCCCTACCTGCTCACCCTCGCGGGCCACGGCTTCTACTGGTTCCGGCTCACCAGAGCCGCGTCCCGGATCGGTCGCCGCCGGTGAGCGTGCGCCGCGGAAAGGATGGGTCACCGTGACGAGGACCGCACCCCTGCGACCGGGCAGCGCGAGCGGCGTCCGCACCGTCGGACCGCTCGCCGCGCTGCTGTGCGAGTGGCTGCCCCTGCACCGCTGGTTCGCCGGCAAGGACCGGCCGCTCACCGATCTGCGCATGCTGTCGATGACCGAGCTGTACCCGGGCTGTCTGCATCTGCTGGTGCACGCCGACCAGTCGGGGGTCCCGACCCCCGGCGGCACTCCCCCGGCCGGCGACTGCTACCAGCTGCTGCTGGGCCTCCAGGAGCATCTGTCGCCGCGCCTGGGGCGCGCCCTCATCGGGCGGGTCGAAGAGGGACCGCTGGCCGGTCTGACGATCCACGACGCGTTGCAGGACCCGCGGTCGGCGCAGCTGCTCCTGGAGCGGATGCGCCACCCCGGCACGCTGGGCCCGTTGTGCTTCGAGTCGGACCCGTCCGTGTCGCTGCCCCCCGGGCTCGCACCGCGCCTGCTGGAGGCCGAGCAGTCCAACACCTCGCTGGTGTACGGGGACGCGTTCATCCTGAAGATCTTCCGGCGCATCCAGCCCGGGGTGAACCCGGATCTGGAGGTGCCGGTGGCGCTGGCCGGACAGGGCTGCGGGCGGGTGCCCGCGCCGGTGGCCTGGTTCCGCACGACGCATCCGCAGGAGGCGACCCTCGGCGTGCTCCAGCCGTTCCTGCCCGACGCCTCCGACGGCTGGACGCTGGCGCTGCGGGCCCTCGCCCGCGGTGACGACTTCACGGCCGAGGCCGCGGAGCTGGGGCGCGCCACGGCCGACGTCCATCTGGCGCTGGCGGCGGCCCTCCCGGCGGGCCCGGACGCGGAGGACGGCCGGACCGCGGCGGCGATGACCGAGCGGCTGGAGACGGCGGCGCACCACGTGCCGGCGCTGCGGCCGTTCGTGCCGGGGCTCACCAGCGCGTTCCGCGCGCTGTCCGTGTGCGACGCCGGGCCGCCCGCCCAGCGCATCCACGGCGACCTGCACCTCGGTCAGGTCCTGCGCGCCGGACGCGACTGGTTCGTCATCGACTTCGAGGGCGAGCCGTCGCGTCCGCTGGCGGAGCGGCGCAGCGCCCACTCCCCGGTCCGGGACATCGCCGGGATGCTGCGCTCCTTCGACTACGCCGCCCGCCAGCGCCGCCCGTGGCGGCCGGAGTGGGCCCGGCGTTGCCGGGAGGCCTACTGCGCGGGCTACGCCTCCCGCGCCGGCTGGGACCCCCGTAAGAAACATGCCCTGTTGCGTGCCTACGAGACCGACCGAGCCGTGTACGAAGTGCTGTACGAGGCCCGGAACCGTCCCGACTGGCTGCCCGTACCCATGGCGGCGATCGAGCGACTCGCCGTCCGAGGAGGCTGACCCCTGTGGCCCTGCGTGACACCTCTCCGCCCGAGTCGGCCGGTCCTGGCCCGCGCACGGCGCCCGCGCTCGATCCGGGCGACCGCGGCCGCCTGCTCGCGGGCGCCCACCACGATCCGCACGCGCTGCTGGGCGCGCACCCGGCGCCGGACGGGATCCTCTTCCGGGCGCTGCGCCCGTTCGCCGACGCCGTGAGCGTCGTGATCGACGGCGATGCCACGCCGTTGGCCTCCGAGGGCGACGGCCTCTTCGCCGCCGTCCTGCCGCTGGCCGAGACGCCCGCGTACTCGCTGCTGGTGTCGTACGAGGGCGTCGAGCACAAGGTGGACGACCCGTACCGCTTCCTGCCCGCCCTCGGCGACCTCGATCTGCATCTGATCCGTGAGGGGCGGCACGAGGAGCTGTGGAAGGCGCTGGGCGCGGAGCCCATGGCGCACCAGGGGGTGGCCGGCACCCGGTTCACGGTGTGGGCGCCGAACGCCCAGGGGGTGCGGGTCGCCGGGGACTTCTGCTTCTGGGACGGGACCGCCTTCCCGATGCGCTCCATGGGCTCGTCCGGGGTGTGGGAGCTGTTCCTGCCCGGCATCGGCGAGGGCGCCCGCTACAAGTTCGAGATCACCTCCCGCTACGGGCACCGCTTCCTCAAGGCAGACCCGATGGCCCGGCGCAGCGAGGTGCCGCCGGACACCGCGTCGATCGTGCACGCCTCGCACTACGAGTGGGCGGACGACGCGTGGATGGCGCACCGGGGCGACGTCCCCGTGCACGCGGCCCCCTTCTCCGTGTACGAGGTCCATCTGCCGTCCTGGCGACCGGGCCTGACCTACCGCCAGCTGGCTGACGTGCTGCCGTCGTACGTCGACGACCTCGGCTTCACCCATGTGGAGTTCATGCCGGTCGCGCAGCACCCGTTCTCGGGCTCCTGGGGCTACCAGGTCACCGGCTTCTACGCGCCGGCCTCCCGGCTGGGCACGCCGGACGACTTCAAGTACCTGGTGGACGCGCTGCACCGGGCCGGCATCGGCGTGATCGTGGACTGGGTGCCGGCGCACTTCCCCAAGGACGACTGGGCGCTCGCCCGGTTCGACGGCGACCCGCTGTACGAGCCCGGGGACTCCCGGCGGGCCGAGCACCCGGACTGGGGGACGTTCGAGTTCGACTTCGGGCGCGTCGAGGTGCGCAACTTCCTCGTGGCCAACGCCGCTTACTGGTGCGAGGAGTACCACGTCGACGGGCTGCGGGTGGACGCCGTGGCCTCCATGCTCTATCTCGACTACTCCCGCGACTCCGGGCAGTGGGCGCCGAACGTGTTCGGCGGCCGGGAGGACCTGGACGCGATGGCGTTCCTGCAGGAGATGAACGCGACGGTCTACCGCCGCAGTCCGGGCGTCGTCACCATCGCGGAGGAGTCGACCGCCTGGGAGGGGGTGACCCGGCCGACCGACAGCGGCGGGCTCGGGTTCGGGCTGAAGTGGAACATGGGCTGGATGCACGACTCGCTCCAGTACGTCGCCAAGGAGCCGGTGCACCGCAAGTACCACCACAACGAGATGACGTTCTCGATGGTGTACGCCTACAGCGAGAACTACGTGCTGCCGATCTCCCATGACGAAGTGGTCCACGGCAAGCAGGCTCTGGTGTCCAAGATGCCCGGCGACTGGTGGCAGCGGCGCGCCAACCACCGCGCCTACCTGGGTTTCATGTGGGCCCACCCGGGCAAGCAACTCCTCTTCATGGGGCAGGAGTTCGCGCAGGGAGCGGAGTGGTCGGAGAGCCAGGGCCCGGAGTGGTGGCTGCTCGACCCCGGGTACGCCTTCGCGGGCGACCACCGGGGCGTGCAGGACCTGGTGCGCGACCTCAACACCGTCTACCGGGCCACCCCGGCGCTCTGGGAGCGGGACACGGACCCGGCCGGATTCCGCTGGGTGCTCGGCGACGCGGCGGACGACAACGTCTTCGCGTTCCTGCGTTACGACGCCCACGGAGCCCCGCTGCTCGCCCTCAGCAACTTCTCCCCGGTCGTGCGCCACGACTACCCGCTCGCCGTCCCCGGCGACGTCCCGGCCTGGCGCGAGGTGCTCAACACCGACGCGGCCGCGTACGGCGGCAGCGGCGTCGGCCGTTCCGCTCCCGTGACGCCGGGCGAGGGCGGGCTCAGGCTGACGCTGCCTCCGCTGGCGACGGTGTGGCTGGCGCCCTCGTCCGCTTGAACGCCGGCGGACGGGGCAGTCGGTGCGTACCACCCACCAGCAGGAAGGTCACCTCGCGTGCGCACCGTCGGAGTGGAGGAGGAGCTCCTCCTGGTCGACCCGGAGACGGGCGAGCCGCAGTCCCTGTCCGCCGCCGTCCTCGCCCGTGCCTCACGGTCCGGGGAGGACGACGTCTTCGAGAAGGAACTGCACAGTCAGATGCTCGAGTTCGGCACCCATCCCCAGTCGGGCATGGACGAGCTGGGCGCGGAGATCGCGCGCATCCGCGGGGAGGCGGCACGTCATGCCCGCGACGCCGGGTGCGCCGTCGCCGCGCTGGCCGCCTCACCGCTGCCGGTGCGCCCCTCGGTCAGCATGAACCGGCGCTACCAGTGGATGGCGGAGCAGTACGGGATCGCGACGCGTGAGCAGATGGTGTGCGGCTGCCATGTCCATGTCTCCGTCGAGTCGGACGACGAGGGCGTGGCCGTCGTCGACCGGATCCGGCCCTGGCTGCCGGTGCTGGTCGCGCTGAGCGCCAACTCGCCGTTCTGGCAGGGCCGGGAGACCGACTACGCCAGTTACCGCAGCCGGGTGTGGCAGCGCTGGCCGTCGGCGGGCCCCACCGAGCTGTTCGGGTCGGCGGAGCGTTACCAGCGCCGGGTGGCGGACATGGTGGCCACGGGCACGATCCTCGATGAGGGAATGGTCTACTTCGACGCCCGGCTCTCGGCGCGCTATCCGACGGTGGAGGTGCGGGTGGCGGACGTCTGTCTGCACGCGGAGACCGCCCTGCTGATCGCGACGCTGGTGCGCGGTCTCGTCGAGACGGCCGCCCGGGAAGGGCAGTCGGGCCGGGACCCGCTCGACCACAGCGTGAGCCTGCTGCGGCTGGCCAACTGGCGCGCCGCCCGCAGCGGTCTGACCGGGGACCTGCTGCACCCGGTGACCATGCGGCGCGCCCCCGCCGAGACCGTCGTGCGGGCCCTGCTGGAGCACGTGGAGCGCGCGCTGGCGGACAGCGGGGACCTGGAGCGGGCCCGCACGTCCTGCGCCCGACTGCTGCGGGAGGGCAACGGGGCCCGGATCCAGCGCGAGGTGTGGGAGCGCACGGGCAGTCTGCGCGAGGTCGTCACCGCCTGCGTCGAGCACACACAGGCCTGAGGCAGCCGATCCGCGGGGTGAGATCATCAACGCGGATTACATATGCGTTCCTGGCCACAAGCGGTCCCACCTGGGCTACATTCGACCACCGTCGATGACAGTTCCCGTCGGCGGAGTCACAGCCCGTACACGTCAGGAGCAGCGCATGCGCGACTTCGCTCTCGCTCCCCCAGCCGCCTCGCCCCTGACCGGAGGGCTCGCCGACAGCGTCTTCGACACAGCCGCCCGTACCCCCGCGCTCGCGGTGCTCGCCCGGCGCGCGACGGCCTCGGCCGGCTGGCAGGAGGTCACCGCCGTCGAACTGCGCGACGAAGTCGTCGACCTGGCCAAGGGGTTCGTGGCCTCGGGGATCTCGCCCGGCCACCGGGTCGCGATCATGGCGCGCACCCGGTACGAGTGGACGGTGCTGTGTCACGCGCTGTGGACGGTGGGCGCGGAGGTGGTGCCGGTCTATCCGACGTCCTCGCGCGAGCAGGTCGAGTGGATCCTGCGGGACGCCGCTTGCGTCGGGGTGGTCGTCGAGGACGAACAGAGCGTCATGACCGTGGGATCCGTGTGCGCGGCCCTGCCCGCGCTGCGGCACGTCTGGCAGTTGGACGCGGGCGCGTTCGAACAGCTCACGCAGCGCGGTGAGTCGGTGGCGATCACCACGGTGAACTCGCTGCGCCGGATCGTGCTGCCCGACTCCACCGCGGTGATCGCCTACACCTCCGGCAGCTCCGGGCGGCAACTGGGCTGCGCGCTGAGCCACCGCAGTCTGGCCGAGCCCTGCGACACGCTCCTGGCCGGCTGGGGGCACACGGCGGCGCCCGCGGGCGAACAGGCGAGCGTCCTCGCCTTCCTGCCGTTCTCCCACGTCTACGGGCTGATGATCCAAGGACTGTGTCTGCGCGGGGGCATCCTCATGGGCCATGAGCCCGACCTCGGCGCCGAGGCGCTCACGGAGTCGCTGCGCACCTTCCGTCCGACGTATCTGTACGCGGTCCCCTCGGTGTTCGAGAAGATCTACAAGAACTTCCTGCGGGTGGCCCAGGAGGCCGGCCGCGGCGCGCTGTTCGAGCGGGCGGCGGAGACGGCGCGGGTGTTCGCGGCCGCCGTCGAGCGGCAGCGCCTGGGCCGCGGCTCCGGGCCGGGGCTCGACCTGCGGCTGCAGCACGCCCTGTTCGAGCGGACGGTCTACCGCAGACTCCGGGCCGCGCTCGGCGGCCGCGTCCACCGCGCCACCTCGGGCGGCTCCCCCCTGCACCGCGACCTGTCCCTCTTCTACGAGGGCATCGGCATCTATGTGCACGACGGGTACGGTCTGACCGAGACCAGCGGCGGGATCACGATGCAGCCGCTCGGCCGGGAGAAGTCCGGCACCGTCGGGCAGCCCCTTCCGGGCACGGACGTCCGGGTGGCGGCGGACGGGGAGATCCTGGTGCGCGGCCCGTCCCTCTTCCAGGGCTATGTCAACGACGAAGCGGCCACGCGGGCGGCCTTGTCGGGCGGCTGGCTGGCCACGGGAGACCTCGGCTATCTGGACTCCGACGGCTACCTCACGATCACCGGCCGCAAGAAGGACGTCATCATCACCAGCAGCGGCAAGAGCGTGGCGCCGACCGCGCTGGAACAGCGACTGAGGATGCATCCGCTCGTCCACCAGGCGGTGGTGGTGGGCGACAACCGGCCCTGCGTGGGCGCGCTGATCACGCTCGACCCCGACTTCCTGGCGCACTGGCGCGGAAGCCTGACGCTGCACGGCGACACGCAGAGCCGGGAGGCGCGCGAGGAGCGCGAGGAGAACGCGCTGCGCGAGGAGATCGGGCGGGCGGTGGCCGCCGCCAACAGCGCGGTGTCCCGCTCGGAGTCGATCCGGGCCTTCCGCATCCTGCCGCAGCCCTTCGACCAGACCAACGGGCTGCTGACCCCGTCGATGAAGCTGCGCCGCGACTCGATCGTGGCGCACTACGCGGCAGAGATCGAGGCGATGTACCAGGCTCGGACGCGGCTGCCCCGGCAGAGCCCCCAGGAGGAGATCCTGAGCTGGGACGACGCGGACGACGTGTTCCGCTGAGGCATGGCCGCGGCGTCTGCCCGGTCCTGCTCGGGGCGGCCGCGGGACCGGGCGGACGCTCGCGCGCTCCGGCCCTTCGGGCACACCGGGTGACCCTTGTGTGACGGACCGTCGGAAACCGCGCCGGGCTACGACCGCGAGGCGTGCCGCGCGGTCCGACAGGGCCATATGCCGAAGCGAGACGGACGCGTAGCCTGGACGCGCCCGGGAACCCAGCTAGGGACGAAGCCAGCAGCAGCCGCACGAGAAAGGACGACGGCCCGGCCGTGACCGGACCGCACACATGACATGGCAACCGAGCCGCGGGGTAACGAAGCATTGTCCGCCTGGGCGATTCCGAGCCGAACGGCCCGTTTTGCGGGTGAACCGCACGACGTGACGGGTGCACGTCTGACGACCGAGGAGTTCCTCCACGACCTGGCGCGGGCGTCACCGCCCACGGCGCCGGAGTGCTGGCACGACATCGTGCTGATCGTCACGGAACTGGCCGCCAACGCGGTCCAGTACGCCCCGGGCCCGTTCGAGCTGCAGCTGCGCCGGACCTTCGACGGGGTGCACGTCACGGTGCACGACACCAGCAGCACTGCGCCGACCCCGCGGCCGTTCCATCCGGACAGCGGCGGCGGGGGCATCGGCTGGTACCTGGTGCACACCCTGTGCACCCAGGTCAGCGTGGTGACCGCGGACGAGGGCCAGGAACCGGGCAAGGACGTCCACGTCTTCCTGCCGTGGTGAGGCCGCGGTGCGACGGGCATGCGGCGCGCGCCCCTCAGGCCGGACGGTCGCGGACCGGCAGCAGCACACTGATCGTCTTCCCGCCCGCGGGCCGTCGGTCGATGTCGATCCGGCGGGCCAGCCGGACGACCAGCGGCCAGCCGTAGCCGCCCGCACCGTGTCCGGCAGGCGGGAATCCCGGCCGGTAGGCCGCGGCCGGCACGACGTCGCTGTGATCGTGGACGGCGACGCGGACCCCGTCGGGAACGGGCGTCGCCTCGAAGCCGGCCAGCCCGCCGCCGTGCCGGAGGGCGTTGGTCACCAGCTCCGACACGACCAGCAGCAGATCGATCACGTCCTCCTCGCGCGCCGGGCGCGTCGAGGGGTCCCAGTGGGAGTCCACCACCGCGCGGGCACGAGCGCGGGCGGACGCCGCGGTCGTCACCCGCGTCACGGGCGCGGAGGTGCGCACGGTCGCGAACTCGTCCTCCCTCACGTCGCCGACGTCCCCCGCGGCGCCGAGCGGCCGTAGTGGTCGCCGACGGCGGTGAGATAGGCGGGGTCGCCGGTCTCACTGTCGGTGCGGAAGCGCGGTGCTTCCTTCACCTCGTCCCGCGTGCAGGTCAAGGAGATCTCGCGGGCCGTGTGGTCGACGCCCTTCACCAGGCCCACCGGGACGACGGCGCTCCTGCCGAACACCCAGACGCCGGTGTCGACGACCAGGTGCCGCATCCCCTGCGGCCCGGCCTCGCGCTCCACATGGCCCAGGGCGCCGTCGGTCGTGACGACGGAGTAGCCGGTGAGGTCCTGTCCCTCGACATGTCCGCTGCCCGGCGCATACGACCAGATTCCGTGAATGGTCACGCTGCTCCCTTCTCGTGTTCCACAGCTGCGGTTACCCTGCCGGTGCGGCCGCATTCGGTGCGTGTCGCCCTGTTTCGGGCCACCGCAGGGCGGGCAGGGACGCCCGCGCGCGGATCAGCGGAAAGCATGTGCACAACAGCCGCATGAGTCGAGAGCACACGGGCAGACGGTCGTCATCGACGTGCTCGACGAACGGAGTGAACGCAATGAACGCCGTGACGGCACAGGCACCGACGGCCACGGCGGCGCGGGCGGGCGCGGGCAGCCCGTGCGAAGGGGTTCCGTTCATCGACGCCCCCGCCCAGGTGAGCCCGAGGGACGCGCGGGAGCTGTCCCGCCGCTTCTTCGACCGGCTGGCCGTCGTGGAGGAGGGCACCCGCGAGCACCAGTACGTGCGCAACACGCTCATCGAGATGAATCTCTCGCTCGTGCGGTACGCGGCCTCCCGCTTCCGCGGCCGGGGCGACACGATGGAGGACATCGTCCAGGTCGGCACGATCGGACTGATCAAGGCCATCGACCGGTTCGAGCTCACCCGCGAGGTCGAGTTCACCTCCTTCGCGGTGCCGTACATCGTCGGCGAGATCAAGCGCTTCTTCCGCGACACCAGCTGGGCGGTGCACGTGCCGCGCCGGCTTCAGGAGGCGCGGGTCGAACTGGCCAGGGCGACGGAGGAGCTGCAGACGCGGCTGGGCCGGATGCCGACCACCCGTGAGCTCTCGCAGCTGATGTCGCTGTCCGAGGAGGAGGTCATCGAGGCGCGCAAGGCGTCCAACTGCTACACCTCCGCCTCGCTGGACGCGGCCCTCACCTCCGACGGCGGCGCGGACGGGGAGTCCGTGCTGGCCGACTTCATCGGGATGCAGGAGCCCGCGCTGGAGCTGGTGGAGGACTTCCACTCGCTCGCGCCGCTCATCGCCGAGCTCGACGAGCGGCAGCGCCGGATCCTCCACCTGCGGTTCGTCGAGGAGCGCACGCAGGCGGAGATCGGCCAGGAGCTGGGCATCTCGCAGATGCACGTGTCGCGGTTGATCAGCCGCATGGTGCAGGGGCTGCGGACCGGCCTGCTGGGGCCCGACGTCGCCTGACCTCCGCCCGGCCAAACCGCCGGGCCCCCACGATCATCGCCCGGGACGGCGCAGGCTGCCGCCCCGGGCAAACCTGTTCGACTACCCCGTTTCCGGCCTTGCATGCATGGTGTGCACGGTCTGGAATTCCTGTGTGGACGAAGTGACGCGAGGCTTTGTTTCCGTGCGCCCGCGTGGGTTAGCCTGCGGCGGATTTCTCTCATCGCACACTTCCGTGAACTGCGGAAACACAGGCGCGACAGGCGGGGCCGCTCACCCGGGCGGCCCGGTTCCGAGTCCCCGACCGGGGGCTCCTGGGGAGCGGAACGAGGGTACGCATGACCAGCAACGCGACCGAGTCGTTGGACACGGTTCCCGGCGACCATGAGCTTCGCCAGCTCCTGGCCGGCCTGACAGCCGTACGGGACGGGGACTTCGGCACCCGTCTTCCCACCGACGGCGACGGTCTCATGGGCGACATCGCCACCGTGTTCAACGGCATGGTCGACCAGTTGTCGGTCTTCACCTCCGAGGTCACCCGAGTGGCGCGGGAGGTGGGCACCGAAGGCACTCTGGGGGGACAGGCGGAGGTGCCCGGAGTCTCCGGTACCTGGGCCGACCTGACGGACTCCGTCAACGCCATGGCCGGCAACCTGACCACCCAGGTGCGGGACATCGCCCAGGTGGCGACGGCCGTCGCCAAGGGCGACCTCTCCCAGAAGATCGACGTGCCGGCCCGCGGCGAGATCCTTCAGCTGAAGGAGACCGTCAACACGATGGTCGACCAGCTGTCCGCCTTCGCCGACGAGGTCACCCGCGTCGCCCGCGAGGTCGGCACCGAAGGACGCCTCG
>NZ_JBHVYK010000023.1:0-87419 GCF_042880855.1 Streptomyces sp. NPDC058291 | reverse complement strand
CGACCAGCTCTCCGCCTTCGCCGACGAGGTCACCCGCGTCGCCCGCGAGGTCGGCACGGCGGGCAACCTCGGCGGCCAGGCCACGGTCCGCGGGGTGTCCGGCACCTGGAAGGACCTCACCGACAACGTCAACGTGATGGCGTCGAACCTGACGGGCCAGGTGCGCTCCATCGCCCAGGTCGCCACCGCCGTGGCGCGCGGCGACCTGTCGCAGAAGATCACCGTAGAGGCCAAGGGCGAGGTCGCCGCGCTGGCCGATGTGATCAACACGATGGTGGACACGCTCTCGGCGTTCGCCGACGAGGTCACCCGCGTCGCCCGCGAGGTCGGCACCGAAGGACGCCTCGGCGGCCAGGCGCAGGTGCCGAACGTGGCCGGCACCTGGAAGGACCTCACCGACAACGTCAACTCGATGGCCAACAACCTCACCGGCCAGGTGCGCAACATCGCGCTGGTGACCACGGCCGTGGCCAAGGGCGACCTGTCGAAGAAGATCGACGTCGACGCCCGCGGCGAGATCCTGGAACTGAAGACGACCATCAACACGATGGTCGACCAGCTCTCCGCGTTCGCCGACGAGGTCACCCGCGTCGCCCGCGAGGTCGGCACCGAAGGACGCCTCGGCGGCCAGGCCGAGGTGGAGGGCGTCTCGGGCACCTGGAAGCGCCTGACCGAGAACGTCAACGAGCTGGCCGGGAACCTGACCCGGCAGGTCCGCGCGATCGCCGAGGTCACCAGCGCCGTCGCGGAGGGCGACCTCACCCGGTCGATCACCGTGGTGGCCTCCGGCGAGGTCGCCGACCTCAAGGACAACATCAACTCGATGGTGGAGTCCCTGCGCGAGACCACCCGGGCCAACCAGGAGCAGGACTGGCTCAAGACCAACCTGGCGCGCATCTCGGGCCTGATGCAGGGCCACCGCGACCTGCCCGTGGTCGCCGAGCTGATCATGGACGAGCTGGTGCCGCTGGTGTCGGCCCAGTTCGGCGCCTTCCATCTCGCCGAGGACGGCCCCGACGGCCCCGAGCTGCGGCTGGTGGGCGCCTACGGCTACCCCGCCGACGACACCCGTCCCGCCCGCATCCCCTTCGGCCGGTCCCTGGTCGGCCAGGCCGCGCGCAGCCGCCGCACGATCACCGTCGACGAGCTGCCGCCCGGCTACGTCACCGTCTCCTCCGGGCTGGGCGAGGTGGAGCCCAGCGCCCTGCTCCTGCTGCCCATCGTCTTCGAGGGGCAGGTGCTCGGCGTGATCGAACTGGCGTCGGTCACCTCCTTCACGCAGACCCACGTGGACTTCCTGGAGCAGCTGCGGGTGACCATCGGCGTCAACGTCAACACCATCGTGGCGAACGCCCGCACCGACGAGCTGCTCGACGAGTCCCAGCGGCTGACCGCCGAACTGCAGGCCCGGTCCGCGGAGTTGCAGTCGCAGCAGGAGGAACTGCAGCACTCCAACGCCGAACTGGAGGAGAAGGCCTCGCTGCTGGTGGCGCAGAACCGCGACATCGAGGCGAAGAACCTGCAGATCGAGCAGGCCCGCCAGGAGCTGGAGGCGCGGGCGCAGCAGCTGTCCCTGGCGTCGAAGTACAAGTCGGAGTTCCTGGCGAACATGAGCCACGAGCTGCGCACCCCGCTCAACAGCCTGCTGATCCTGGCCCAGCTGCTGGCGCAGAACCCCTCGCGCAACCTCACCCCGAAGCAGGTCGAGTACGCGGGCATCATCCACTCCGCCGGCTCGGACCTGCTGCAGCTGATCAACGACATCCTGGACCTGTCGAAGGTCGAGGCAGGCAAGATGGACGTCTCGCCCGAGCGGGTGTCGCTGCGCCAGCTCATCGAGTACGTGGAGGCCACGTTCCGGCCGATGACGTCGCAGAAGAGCCTGGAGTTCACGATCGACACGGCCGCCGGCGCCCCCGCCGACCTGCTGACCGACGACTCCCGGCTGCGTCAGGTGCTGCGCAACCTGCTCTCCAACGCGGTGAAGTTCACCGAGCAGGGCGGCGTGGAACTGCGCATCGAGCCGGCCGCCGACGACGAGGTGCCGAGCGGTGTGGTGCGCGGCGGCACGGTGGTGGCCTTCCGGGTGAAGGACACCGGCATCGGCATCCCCGAACAGCAGCTGGAGACCATCTTCGGCGCCTTCCAGCAGGCGGACGGCACCACGAGCCGCAAGTACGGCGGCACCGGCCTGGGGCTGTCCATCACCCGCGAGATCGCGCATCTGCTCGGCGGCGCGGTGACGGTGGACAGCACACCGGGGCGCGGCAGCACGTTCACGCTCTATCTGCCGGTGGCGCGCCGGGACTTCCAGGAGGTCATCGACGGCGGCGGCCGGGCGGTGGAGCGCAGTGTCGACGACCCGCCCGCGGCGATCCCCGTCGGCGCCCCGGGCGTGCCGCTGGCCGCCGGTCCGACGGCACGACGTCCGCGCCGGCTGCTGGTGGTCGAGGAACGGCCCCGCGGTCTGCTGACCCTGGTGGCCGAGAGCGTCGTCGCGGACATGGCGCGCGGCCGGGAGGACGGCACGTCGGCGGCGCCCGTCGACATCGTCACCGCCGTCGGGGCGCACGAGGCCGCGGGCGCCCTGGCCGCGGAGCCCTGCCACTGCGTCGTCCTGGAGCTGGGCATGCCCGACGCGGAGGCGTCGCGGTTCCTGGAGGCCCTGCACAACGACTCGGCGCTGACCGGGGTGCCGGTGCTCGTGCACAGCGGGCACCGGGCGGACCTCGCCCAGGAGCGAAGCCTGCAGTCGCGTGCCGTGGGCAAGCCGATGGAGTTCCTGTCCAGCCTGGACGAGCTGCGCGAGCGCATCACGCTGCACCTGTCGGCCGAGCAGCCCGGGGACGTCCTGGCGCTGGTGCGCCCGGACGAGCCGCAGCAGCCCGAGGGGCCGCCGCCGGTCGACGACGCCGTCGTGGGTCGCACGGTCCTCGTGGTGGACGACGACGCGCGCAACCTGTTCGCGCTCAGTGGCATCCTGGAACTGCACGGGGTGCGGGTGCTGCACGCCGAGAACGGTCGGGAGGGCATCGAGACGCTGCGCAACAACCCGGACATCGCGATGGTGCTGATGGACGTGATGATGCCCGAGATGGACGGGTACACCGCCACGGCCGAGATCCGCCGCATGCCCGAGTACGCGGAGCTGCCGATCGTCGCGGTGACCGCCAAGGCGATGCCCGGCGACCGGGAGAAGAGCCTCGCGTCGGGGGCCAGCGACTATGTCACCAAGCCGGTCGACACCCACGACCTCATGGCCTGCGTCCGACGCTGGCTGACCGTCTGAGGACGTTCTGCCCGCCCCGCGCCCCAGGCGTCCCAGTCGAGGAGACCGCACACCGTGACCATTCCCGCCCAGCCCACAGAACCCGGCGACGCCCGGTCCCGTACGGTGCCCGCCGGGGCCACCGCCACCGCGCACCCCGCGCCGGCCGGACACGAGCTCGTGTCCGCGGAGGACGCGGGCCCGCCGCAGGCGGAGGCCGCCGCGTCCTCGCCCGTGGGCCGGCTGGCGGCCACCGTGGACCGGCTGCGCCGGGAGGTGCGGGCGGCCCAGGCCGAGGCCGACGGGCGGGCCCTGGTCGAGCTGGCCAAGGGCATCCTGGTGGAGCGCCTGGGGTGCGGGCCGGCCGAGGCGGCGCAGCAGTTGACCGCGCTCGCCGAGCAGGCCGGGACGACCCCGCTGGAATTCGCGGTGGACGTCATCAACCAGGCGGCCAGGGATCGCGTCTCGGAGGTCACCGACGCCTT
Source organism: Streptomyces sp. NPDC058291 (assembly GCF_042880855.1). Lineage (NCBI taxonomy): Bacteria > Bacillati > Actinomycetota > Actinomycetes > Kitasatosporales > Streptomycetaceae > Streptomyces > Streptomyces sp. NPDC058291. Next base: position 83,666 of record NZ_JBHVYK010000023.1, on the reverse strand, counting down.
CCTGGCCGCCGTCCGCGGGGCCGACGATCCTCAGGAGCGGTCCACGGCCGTGCGGCTGCGGGCCGCCGAGAGCGGGGCGCTGGCGGCGGCGCACGACACGCAGGCGGTCGCCGACTCCCTGCTGCAGCACGCGCTGGGCCCGCTGGGCGCGGTGGCCGTGGCGATCTGGGCGGTGGGCGCCGACGGCTCGCTCACGCTGGCCGGGAGCGCGGGCTTCCCGCCCGGCGAGGCCGAGCGCTGGCGGTACGTCCCGCCGGACGTGGCCACGGTTGCGCGCAGCGCCTTCGCCGAGGGCTCGACCCAGTGGATCGGGTCGCTGGAACGCACCGGGCTGCCCACCGTCGGCCGCCAGCTGCACCCCGACGGCGGTCGGGTCGCCGTGCCGGCCGCGACCGCGGGCCGCGTCCACGGGATCCTGGAGATCGCCTGGCCGGCGCCGCTGGCCCCGCAGCCGCCGCAGGTGATGCGCCAGGTCGAGGCGCTGGCCGAGCTGTGCGCGCACACCCTCCAGTCGTACGCCCATGTGCCCGGGAGCGACCGGCAGCCGGTCGTGCTGCCGGACGCCGCCGAGCTGATGGACCTCACGGACGGCCTGCACGATCCCGCCCTGGTCCTCGTGCCGCACGTCGACGCGGCGGGCAAGCTGCTGGACTTCCGCATCCAGCACGTCAACGACCGTTTCCTGGACCCGGCGGGCCGGCCGCGGGCGGTGATCAACGGCGCTCTGCTGCTGGAGGCGTACCCGATGGCCGCGGGCGGCGGCGACCTCTTCCAGCGGATCGAGCGCGTGCACGCCACGGGCGAGCCGTTCCGGGCCCGCCGGATGAGTCTGACCGCCCTGGTCGGCGAGGTGCCGCTGGCGGCGGTGGCCGACCTCAGCATCAGCCGGCACGGCACGTGCGTGCTGCTGATCTGGCGCATCGAGGACGAGGCGGCACGGCTGGCGAGCCTCCTGCAGAACGCGCAGCGCCTCGGTCGCATCGGCGGCTTCGAGGAGGACCTCCTCACCGGCGAGACGACGTGGAACGGGCAGCTGTTCGCCCTGTACGGGCGGCCCCTGTCGAGTGCGCCGGTCCGGCTGGAGGAGCTCTCGGAGCACACCCATCCCGACGACGCGGTCGTCGTGGGCCGTCTGCTGCGCACGCTGCTGCACCAGCGCAGGCCCGCCTCGGCGGCCTTCCGGCTGCAGCGGCCGGACGGGGTGACCCGGCACATGCGGATCGTGGCCGAGCCGGTGCTGGACACCGACGGCCGGCTGGTCGCGGTGCGCGGCGCCTACCAGGACATCTCCTCCCAGCACTGGACGGAGGTGGCGCTGGCCGCCACCCGCGACCAGCTGGCGCATACCGAGCAGCAGGCCAGCGAGCGCAGCCGGCTGGCGCTGCAGCTCCAGCACGCGATCATGCCGCCCACCCGGGCCCCGCTGGAGGCTCCCGGACTGCAGGTGGCGGTCCGCTACCGGCCGGCCGAGGAGGAGCACCTGGTGGGCGGCGACTGGTACGACGCGGTGATGCTGCCCTCCGGACTGGTGATGCTGTGCGTGGGGGACGTGGCCGGGCACGGCATCGAGGCGGCCACGAGCATGGTGGTGCTGCGCAACGCGCTGCGCGGGCTGGCGGTGACCGGCGCGGGGCCGGGGCAGCTGCTGTCGTGGCTCAACATCGTGGCCCACCATCTGACGGGCTCCATCACGGCCACCGCGGTGTGCGGTCTGTACGACCCGTCCCGGCACACGCTGCGCTGGGCCCGGGCGGGCCATCTGCCGCCGGTGCTGGTGCGCGACGCCCACGCCGCTCCGCTGCCCCTGCTGAGGGGGATGCTGCTGGGCGCCGTGCCGGACGCCGTGTACGAGGAGGAGGAGGTCCAGCTGGCCGTGGACGACACCCTGCTGATGTACACCGACGGTCTGATCGAGCGGCGTGACCGGTCCGTGGAGGAGTCGCTGACCCAGCTGCTGGTGCAGGCCCGCACGGTGCCGCCGACGCTGGACCAGCAGTTGGACCGGCTGCTCACGTACAGCAGGTCCGACACGGACGACGACACCTGCATCGTGGGCATCCGGCTGCGCTAGGAGCCCGGCCGGTCACGCGCGCGGGTCGTCGATGCATGCCCCGGCGAATCAGGGGTATCCGGCAGTGCGCACCGACAGGCCGGGGATCCGCACAAGGAAGGGGCTGGACCGGACCATGGGGAACCCACCCGTGCCGCCGCCCGTCGTCCCCGTCCGCCGTCCCGGCGCATCGACATCGCACGCCGGGGTAGAGGCCCCCGACCGCCAGCTTTCGGAGGAACACGTGTCCATCGCCCAGAACCCCCTGTCCGTCGAGGTCACCCTGCCTCGCGAGGACGTAGCCCTGGTCACGGTCGAGGGCCATCTGGATCTCGACACCGCGACCGAGTTCCAGGCTCATCTGGCCAACCAGCTCCATCACGGACGACGACACTTCCTCATCGATCTCTCCGAGGTCCCGTTCATGGACTCGTCGGGCATGAACATCATCCTGCGGGTCTACCAAGAGGCCCGGAACCTGCCGGGCAGCGTGCATGTGATCAACCCGACGCCGGCCGTGCGCCGGGTCCTCGAACTCACCGGGGTCAGCATCACCGTGCCGATATCGGAGAAGCCGGAGGAGGCCCTGGAGCTCATCGACCGGCAGCAGGCGGCCCGGGCCTCCGAGGACTGAGCGGCGGCCGTCGTCGGGCGGGCCCCGGGTCTCGGGCCCCCGCCGACAAACACGCAGGTGCGGACGCCTGCTGTCCGATAGTTGTCATTTGACAACAGTGCACGGAAACCAACAGAGTGAGCGGGAGAGATGCGGGAGGGATCACCGATGTGCCGGTGGGCGAACGCGATCACCCGGGAGCACCGTCAGGCGGTCCGGACGTCAGCGGCGTCGGACGCGTGGATCCGCGCCGCCGCGGCCGCGCAGAACGCCTCCAGGCCCTTCAGCAGCGCGGCGCGCTGCGCGACCGGCATCTGCTCCAGCACACCCTCCAGGGCTTCCTCCCGGCGCGACCTGAGGTCGGCGAGGAAAGCGCTGCCGCGGCGGCTCAGGAACAGCTCCAGCTCCCGGCGGCTCCCGGCGCAGGTACGGCGCTCGACGAAGCCGACGGCCTGCAGCCGGTCGCACAGACGGCTGGTGGACGGCGGAGTGGACCCGAGGGAGTCGGCGAGCGTGCGCAGGTTGATGCCTTCGTGGTGCTCCAGGATGAACAGCACGCGCAGCTGGGAGGCGGAGACCGGCGCCGTGGAGGCACGACCCCACAGGACTTCCAGCAGCTCTGACGCCTGTGAGGTCACACGCGCCACCTGGCGGGGTTGCGGACGCGGGGATGGGGACATCACGGTGACACTCTCCCAGGCTTCTCGACGGCTGTCAGCCCACCCCCGCCGCGGGCAGAGGGGGCCGACCGCGTGAACGCCCTCGCCGCCGCCGAGCGCGCGCTGCGCACGGCGGCGCCACACCGGCTGCTCGACGCGCTGCAGACCGTGCTGCGCGCCGACCACGCGGCGACCGCGGCCGACTTCCTGATGGCGGACTACGGGCTGACGGTGCTGCTGCCCGTCGGGCCCGACGGATCCGGCGCGCCCGAGCGGCCGCCGGTCCCGCTGCACGGCAGCGCCCCGGGCCGCGCCTTCGGGGCGCAGACGCCCTACGTGGAGGAACTCGACGGCGGGTCGGTCCGCGCGCACCTGCCCGTGACCGTGCGCGGCGACCGGCTGGGCGTGCTGTCGGTCACGCTGCCCGCCGGACGGGCCCACGGAGAGCGGCTCGCCGAACTCGCCGAGCTGGCCCGGCTCCTGGGGCACGAGGTGACCGTCGCCGAACGCGACACCGACGCCTACCGGCGGGCGCGCCGCACGGAGCGGCTGACGCTGGCGGCCGAGATGCAGTGGGAGTTGCTCCCCGCCCGGTCGTGCGTCGGCGACGCCTACGCGCTGGGCGCCCAACTGGAGCCCGCATACGCCGTCTTCGGCGACAACTTCGACTGGGCGGCCTCCGCCGACCGGTTGACGATCTACGTGACCGACGGCATGGGCGAGGGCGTCGAGGCGTCCCTGCTGACCAGCCTCGGCGTCAACGCGCTGCGCAACGCGCGCCGCGCCCGCGCCCCGATCGCGGACCAGGCGTCCCTCGCCGACCAGGCGATCCACACGCGCTACGGGGGCGAGGCGCATCTGTCGGTGCTCCTCGTCGAGATCGAGCTCGCCACGGGGCGCGTCCTGGTCGTCGACGCCGGATCGCCGCACCTGCTGCGGGTGCGCGACCGGGTCATGACCCGGGTGGCGCTCGACGCGCACCCGCCGCTGGGCGTGTCCGGGACGACCGGTTACACGGCGCAGGAGTTCAGCCTCCTCCCCGGCGACCGGCTGCTCCTCGTCAGCGACGGGGTGCACGCGGTCGAGGCGCCGGGCGGCGAGACCTACGGCGAGCAGGCGCTCGCCCGGGCGGTGGCGTCGGCGGCCCTGTCGCCGGCGGCGGACGTCCCCGGCGGGGTGCTGCGCGGACTCACGGCCCACCGAGGCAGCCCCGAGCCGGACGACGACGCGCTGGTCGTGTGTCTGGACTGGTTCGGCCGACGAGCCGGGCCGTCGGCCGGCTGCCCCGATCCGGAGCCGTCGCACAGCGGCCGGCCCGGCACGGTCCCCTCGCCATCGTCGGGACCGCACAGACAGGACGCGGACGAGGAGTGAAGCAGTTGCCGGAACACGACGCGCACCAGCCGGCGCCCACGGAGGAGGTCGGCGCGTTCCTGAGCCGCCGCCGTGAGCAGATCGCCCAGCGGTGGGCCGAGGAACCCCTGTTCCGCGCGGTGTTCACCGTCTCGCGGGACGAGGCGGTGGAGGCCGGCCGGGCGGTCGTCGACGCGCTCGCCCAGGCGGCCGGATCCGACCGGGTGGAGGACACCGACGGCGCCGGCTTCACGTCGGTGCGCGACCAGCTGGGCAGGATGGCGGCCTCTCGCGCCCGCGCCGGCCTCACCGCCGGACAGATCTCCCGCGAGGTGGACGCCCTGCGCGTGCCCGCGGTGAACCTGCTCGTCGCCGACCTGCCGAACGCCGCGTCCGACCATGTCAGGGAGTGCGCGACGACCCTCACCGCGCTGATGGGGACGCTGCGGCTGGTGGTCATGGAGACCTCGCTGACCGAGGGCCAGGCCCTCATCGACCGGCAGCAGCTGCAGCTGATGGAGGTGGCCACGCCGGTCATCCGGCTCTGGGACGGCATCGTCGCCGTCCCGCTGATCGGCACGCTCGACAGCGCCCGCAGCCAGGTCGTGATGGAGACCCTGCTGGAGTCGGTCGTCGACCAGCAGGCGCGCTTCGCGATCCTGGACATCACCGGGGTCCCGACGGTCGACTCGCTGGTGGCGCAGCACCTGATGAAGACCGTGGCCGCCGTGCGGCTGATGGGCGCGGAATGCGTCGTCTCGGGCATCCGGCCCGCCATCGCCCAGACGATCGTCCACCTGGGGCTGGACCTGCCCGTGGTGACCCGGGCGAGTCTCGCCGACGCCCTGGCCTACGCGCTGCACCGGCTCGGCGCCGACATCGTGTCCGTCACGTCCGGCGGTGCGGGTACCCGGTGAACCACGACCTCTCCCGCACGGGCGCGGCCCCCGTGCCGGTGCTCCGGCTCGGCGACGTCCTGCTGATCACCCTCCAGGGCGATCTGCACGACGGCGCCGCGGAGCAACTGCAACAGGACATCGCGGAGTCGATCGTCCGCAGCCGGGTGACCGGAGTGGTCATCGACATCTCCGGGGTGGAGATCATCGACTCCTACCTGGGGCGCGTGCTGGCCGAGATCGCGGCCGCCTCCCGGCTGCTCGCCGCCCGCACGGTGGTGGCCGGCATGCGGCCCGCCGTGGCGATCACCCTGGTGGAGCTGGGGCTGACGCTGCCGGGACTGCGCACCGCGCTGAGCACGGAGGCGGCCCTGGAGCTGTTCGCGGGGCCTGCGGGCGGCCCGCGCCGGGAGCCGCGGTGAGCGGGACGGCCGCGGGCGTCGACGCCCGCCTGCCGATCCGCTCGGACCTGGACCTGGTGTGGGTGCGCCAGCACGTGCGCCAGGCGGCCGCGGCGGTCGGTTTCGGCCTGGTCGAACAGACCAAGCTGGTCACCGCCGCCAGTGAGCTGGCCCGCAACACCCTGGTGTACGGCGGCGGCGGCGAGGTGACGACGGAGCACGTCTCGGACGGGCGGGCGGCGCAGGGCCTGCGGCTGACCTTCAGCGACCGCGGGCCGGGCATCCCCGACCTGGAGCGGGCGCTGAGCGACGGCTACACCTCGGGCGACGGCCTGGGCCTCGGCCTGGGCGGAGCGCGGCGGCTGGTGCACGAGTTCGCCATCGACAGCGCTCCCGGGGCCGGCACCACCGTCACCGTGACGTCCTGGGCCGCCCGCCCGCCCCGGCCGCGTGAGGAGCTGCGATGACCCGCGTGTGGGACGTCCCGGTGCACGACTCGACGCGGCTGCGCGACGCCCGGGTGGCCGCGCAGAGCGCCGCGGAGCTGGCCGGTCTGGGCCAGGCGCGCGCCGACGCCGCCGCCCTGGTGGCGACGGAGCTGGCGTCCAACCTGCTCAAGCACGCGCAGGGCGGGCAGCTCCTGGTGGAGGCGGTCCCCTCGCCGGACGGCCGGACAGGGGGCCTGCTGCTGCAGATCGCCGCCGTGGACCACGGGCCGGGCATGTCCGACGTCCCGGCCGCCCTCGACGACGGGTTCTCCACGGCCGGCTCGTTCGGCGCCGGCCTGGGCACCTGCCGCCGGCTGGCGGACGACTTCGACCTGCACAGCGTTCCGGGCCGCGGGACGGTCGCGATCGCCCGGATAGGGGGCGCGACGCCGTCCCGGGCCGGGCGCGAGGCCGCCGCGGCCCAGGCGGAACCCGCCGCGGGCGAGACCGTCGGCGACGCGCCCGTACGGGTGCGCGTCGGCGGCGTCAACGTCCCCTTCCGCGGGGCGGAGCACTCCGGGGACGCCTGGACCTGCGTGCGGGTCGACGACCTGCTGACGCTGATGCTGGCCGACGGGCTGGGACACGGCCCCGAGGCGGCCCTGGCCTCGACCGCGGCGGTGGAGGAGGTCCGGCGCTCGGGCCACCTCCCGCCGGCCGAACTGCTGCGCCGGCTGGACGACGCGCTGCGCGGCACGCGGGGCGCGGCGGTCGCGGTGGCGCAGCTCGACCTGCGGACCGCGAGGCTGCGCTTCGCCGGCATCGGCAACATCGGAGCGCGGCTGCGCGAGGGCGACTCCTGGCGGCATCTGCTGTCCAAGCCCGGCATCGCCGGCGCCCACCGGCCCTCGACGCTGCCCCAGACGGAGGCCTCCTGGGCCGACGACCGGCTCCTCGTCCTGCACAGCGACGGGCTGCCCAGCCGCTGGGCGCCGCCCGCCGATCCCCGTCTGCTGTCCGCCGACCCCGCGCTCACCGCCGCCGTGACGGTCCGCGACGCCGGCAGTTCCGCCCGCCCGGTGCGTGACGACACCGCCGTGGCCGTCCTGTCCCCGACCCCGCCGGACCGCCCATGACGCGCACCTGGGAGATCAGCACCGTCACCGACGCGGCACGCGTGCGGATCGCGACCGCCCGGGTGGCCGCCGCCTACGGCGTGCCGCCGCTGGAGCGCACCCGGCTGGCCGCCGCGCTGAGCACACGGCTGCGCCAGTGCCTGACCAAGGGCGGCGTCTGGCAGCTCGCCCTGACGACGGCCCCCGACGCCCTGCGGGTCGAGATCACCCCCTCCCCCGCCGGCGACGAGCCGCCGTGGCTGATCACCGCACCCTGTCCGGAGCCCGCGGCCGCCCCGGTGAGCGACTCGGTGGCGGGCGACGCCGCCGTCCTCTCCGAGGCCCTGCTCGGCGCCGACGAGGACGCCGCCGTCGTGCTGGACCGGCTCGCCGAGCAGGAGGAGCTCGTCGCCTTCCACCGGGAGGAGCTGCACCAGACCAACCAGGGCGTCCTCGCGCTGCACGCGGAGCTGGACGCCGCCGGGCGGGCGCAGCGCGAGGCCTTCGCCGCGGAGCGCGCGGCGCGCCGGGAGGCGGAGGCGGCCCGCCGCCGACTGACCTTCCTGGCCGATGCGAGCGCGGCGCTCACGGCCTCCCTCAACCACGAGGAGATCGTGCGCCGGCTACCGGAGCTGCTGGTGCCCGAGTACGCCCGCACGGTCGAGGTGTGGCTCTTCGACACCGGGGAAGGGCGCGGCCCGACCGTCCCACGCCCGGCGGCCGCCGTGCTCGCGGCCCGCACCGGCCGACCGCAGTACGCGGCCGCGGAGCCGGGCGGTCTGCCCGGGGTGGACGACCAGCCGCCGTCGGCGCTGCTGCCCGACCGGCCCCTGCTGTGCGTGCCGCTGCCGACGCGCAGCGCGCCCCTGGGCGTCCTGACCCTGACCCCGCCCGGCGAGCGCTGGGACCCCGACGACGCCGTGATGCTCCTGGAACTCACCCGCCGGGCCGGCGGCGCGCTGGAGAACGCCCGCCGCTTCGAGCACAACCGGGACATCGCCGAGACGCTCCAGCGCGCCCTGCTGACCGAGCTGCCGACCATCCCCGGCCTGCGCCTGGCGGCGCGCTACCTGCCGGCGACGTACGGGCTGAACATCGGCGGCGACTGGTACGACGCGTTCCGCCAGCCCGACGGCAGCCTGATCACCGTCATCGGCGACGTGACCGGGCACGGGCTGCACGCTGCGGTGATGATGAGCCAGCTGCGCACCGCGTTGCGCGCGTACGCGGTCGACGGGGGCACCCCCGGGGAGCTGCTGACGCGCCTGCACATCTTCCTGCACCACCTGCAGCCCGATCTGTACGCCACGGCCGTGATCGCCCGTTTCCAGCCCGGGGAGCCGGTGCTGACGTGGGCGGCCGCGGGCCATCCGCCGCCCGTGCTGCGCGGGCCCGACGGGCGGGTGCGCACGCTGGACGCCAAGCCGGGGGCGATGCTCGGCATCCCGCTGCACCAGGAGATCTCCGACCACACCGTGCCGTTGGAGCCGGGATCCACGCTGGCGCTGTACACCGACGGGCTGGTCGAGCGCCGCGCCCAGGGCATAGACCCGGGGATCGAGCGTCTGTCGGCGGCGCTGGGCGCGTTCCGCGCCGACGAGCTGGACGCGGACCTGGACGGCTCGGCGGAGCGCATCCTGGAGCCGATGCTGAGCGACTCCGAACGCGACGACGACGTCTGTCTGCTGCTGTGCCACCTCGACGGCCGTCTCGACAGCCCGCTCGACGGCCGGCTCGGCGGTCGCCTCCTCGGTGGTCGCCTCCTCGGCGGCCGTCTCGACGGCCACCTGCGGACCGGGTCCTGAGAGGGGCTCAGCCGTCCGGCTGCGCGGGCCCGTTCCCGGTCCGCCCGGCGCAGGACCCCGAACCGCCGAGGTGCGCCTGGTGGAAGGCGTACAGGCCCTGTTCCAGGGCGGCGCGCTGAACCGGCGTCATGCCCTCGAAGACGGCCGCGAGCCGCCGTGCGCGGCGCTCGCCGACGTCCCGCAGGACACGCTGCCCGTACGCGGTCAGCACCAGCCGCACCTCACGCCGGTTGCGCGGCTGGACCGCGCGCTCCAGCAGGCCCGCGGCCTCCAGCCGGTCGCACAGCCGGCTCGCGGTGGGCAGGGCGACGTCGAGGCGCTCGGCCAGGGCCGTCAGGTTGAGCTCCGGTCTGTGCCGGACCGTGCGCAGGGCGAGCAGCTGCCGGGCGGGCAGCCGCGGCGCCGCCTCCTGCGCGGCGGCCAGCCAGCAGGTCACCAGGCTCTCGACCGCGTCCGCCACCTGCCGGGCCTGGAGCGGCGCGCCGTCCCGCCGAACGCCCCGCAGGCCGTCGTCGGCGCCCTCCGCGCAGCCCGCCGTCATCGCTCTCCGACCACCGCGATTGTCATGTACGTCGGCCTACCCGGAGGGCTGGGGCGTACACAGGGCCATCTGCGGGTACGCAGGCAGCTTCAGGAGAAACGTTCGTCTGCATGCCTCGTCCGACTGGCGCGGCCGGTCCGGGCGCGGTGGGATCGATGAGGTGCGAAGAGCCCGGGGGCGGGGCACGCGCATCAGGTCGGGCAGACCGCCTGGAGCCGCAGAAAGGGATGGACATCGTGACACGACCCAGGATCCTGGTGGTGGGCGCGGGCTTCGCGGGAGTGGGGTGCGTTCGGCGTCTGGAACGCGCGCTCTCCGCGTCGGAGGCCGACGTCACTCTGGTGACGCCGTTCGCCTACCAGCTCTATCTGCCGCTGCTGCCGCAGGTGGCCTCAGGCGTGCTGACGCCCCAGTCGATCGCCGTATCGCTGCGCCGCAGCAAGAAGTACCGCACCCGGATCATTCCCGGCGGCGCCATCGGCGTGGACCTCAAGGCCAAGGTCTGCGTCATCCGGACCATCACCGACGAGATCGTCGACGAGCCGTACGACTACATCGTGCTGGCTCCCGGCAGCGTCACCCGCACCTTCGACATCCCGGGGCTGACCGACCACGCCTTCGGGATGAAGACCCTGGCGGAGGCCGCCTACATCCGCGACCACGTCATCACCCAGCTCGACCTCGCCGACGCCAGCAACGACCCCGTGGAGCGGGCCGCGCGGCTGCAGTTCGTGGTCGTCGGCGGCGGCTACGCCGGCACCGAGACCGCCGCGTGTCTGCAACTGCTCACCCACAACGCCGTCAAGCGCTATCCGCGACTGGATCCCGGCCTGATCAAGTGGCATCTGATCGACGTCGCGCCGAAGCTGATGCCGGAGCTCGGCGACAAGCTGGGCCGCAGCGCGCAGGAGGTGCTGCGCAAGCGCGGGATCGACATCTCGCTGGGCGTGTCGATCGCCAAGGCGGGCCCGCAGGAGGTCACGTTCACCGACGGGCGGGTCGTCCCGACGCGGACGCTCATCTGGACGGCGGGCGTCGTGGCGAGCCCCCTGATGGCCACGCTCGGGGCCGAGACGGTCCGCGGGCGGCTCGCCGTGGAGGCCGAGATGAACCTGCCCGGCAACGACGGCGTGTTCGCGCTCGGGGACGCCGCCGCCGTGCCCGACCGGGCCAAGGGCGAGGACGGCGCGATCTGCCCGCCGACGGCACAGCACGCGATGCGGCAGGGCAAGGTCGTCGCCGACAATGTCATCGCGACGCTGCGCGGGCAGTCGATGCGGCCCTATGTGCACAAGGACCTCGGCCTGGTGGTCGACCTCGGCGGCACGGACGCCGTGTCCAAGCCGCTCGGCGTGGAACTGCGGGGGCTGCCCGCCCAGGCCGTGGCCCGCGGCTACCACTGGTCGGCGCTGCGCACCGGCGTCGCCAAGGCCCGGGTGCTGACCAACTGGACGCTCAACGCGATCGCGGGCGACGATTTCGTCCGTACCGGGTTCCAGGCGCGCCGGGCGGCGAAGCTGAAGGACTTCGAGTACACCGACAGTTATCTGACCCCCGAGCAGGTGCGGGCGCATGTGGAGGGGGCCGGGCCGAGTTCCGCCTGAGATCCGCGCGGCACGGCAGAGTACGGGCAAGGGAGAGTACGGCGGCGTGAGGGCGGCGGCACGGGCGTTCGGGGCACGAGTGCGCGATCGGGTCGCGGCGTCCGACCCCGGGCTGCTGCGGCTGGCGGCCGGCCTGCGGACGGTGGGGGCGATCGCCCTCACGCTGGCCGTGCTCTCGCTGCTCGGCGCCGACGTCTCCCATCTGGTGGCCGGGGCCATCGCCGCGATGGTCGCCACGTTCGCCGTCCGCGAGAAGCAGCGCGACCGGCAGGCCGTCACCCTGGTGATGGGCCTGCCGGTCGCGCTGGCGTCGGTGTCGCTGGCGGCTCTGCTGAGCTCCCGGCTGCTCGCCGGCGACCTCTTCTTCGTGGCCCTGATCTTCTGCGCGGTCTACGGCCGCCGGTTCGGCGATCGGGGCACGGCGCTGGGCCTGATCGGCTTCCAGGTCTACTTCATGTCCCTGTTCGTCGGCGTCGGCACCTCGTCGCTGCTCGGGTACCACGGGGTGATCGCCGTGGCCTTCGCGGGCAGCGCGGCGGCACGGTTCGTGCTGGTGCCCCAGACGCCGACGGGGATCCTGCTGCGGCTGCGGCAGGCCTTCCGGGCGCGGCTGGCGCAGCTGCTCGACGCCCAGCTCGAGCTGCTCGACGCCGCACCCGACGACGTGGCGAAGGCCGTCGCCCAGGTGCGCGAGGGCACCGCCCGGCTGCACGAGACGGCCATGATGATCCAGGGCCGGCTCGACGAGGGCACCCCGGACGAGGCGGTCGCCCGGCTGGTGCAGCGGCGGATCGCCGACGCGGAGATCGCCGCCGAGCGCCTCGGCCTGCTGCTGCTCACGGCCCGCAGCGCCGAGCGCGCCGACACGCTGACCATGCACCTGCCGGGCGCGCCCCTGCCCGGGAGCGGCCCGCTGCCGGTGCGGGACGAGAAGGAGGCGCTGGACACCCTGCGCCGGGATCTGCAGGCCCTGCGGCTGCTCGTACGGCGTCCGGCGGAGGCGGGGTCGGGGACCGCGCTGTCGCACGTGCGCAACCGGCTGCTCGGCTACCGGGAGGAGGAGAACCTCCCGAAGGCGCCGCCCGCGGCGCAGGACGTCTTCCGGGGCGTCGGCGAGGCGGCGCGGGCGGTGCTGGGGCTGCGGATCGCGCTGGACGGCCCGCAGGACGAGTCCGACGACAGTCCCGAGACGGCCCGCTCCCGCGAGGAGCTGGACGCCGAGGACGCCGCGATCGGCGGGGCCGAGGAGGACGAGGGGACGGCGGAGCAGGTCACGGGGCTGCGGCGGCCGACCACCCGGGCCGCCGTGCAGGTCGCCGTCGGCTCGGCGCTGGCCATCGTCGGCGGCGAGCTGCTGTCCTCCAACCGCTGGTACTGGGCGGTGCTGACCTGCTGGATCGTGTTCATCAACACCGCCTCCACCGGCGAGATCCTGGTCAAGGGCTACCGACGGTTGCTGGGCACCGTGCTCGGCGTGGTCGCCGGCATCGTGCTGGCGGGGCTGGTCGGACACCACACGTGGACCGCGTTCGCGGTGGTGCTGCTCTGCGTGTTCGCGATGTTCTACACGGCGCCGCTGTCGTACACCCTGATGTCGTTCTTCGTGACGGCCGCCCTGGGCGTGCTGTACACGCTGCTGCACACCTACAGCCTGTCGGTGCTGGTGCTGCGGGTGGAGGAGACGGCGCTGGGGGCGGCCTGCGGGATCGTCGCGGCGGCGCTGGTGCTGCCGGTGCACACGGACCGGCGGACCAACGAGCTGCTGACGGCGGTGCTGGACCGGCTGGCCGACGTCACCGAGGCGTCCGTGGAGCAGCTCAGCGGCGCTCCCCCGGCCGACCTGCTGGACCGGGCCCGCGACCTCGACCAGGCGCTGGCCGACCTGCGGGCGGCCACCCAGCCGCTGATCCATCCGGTGACGCCGCTGCGCACGCGGCGCGACACCGCCCGCTATGTCGTGGCGCTGCTGGAGACCTGCGCCTACCACGCCCGGTCCCTGGCCGCCACGGCCGAACTGCTGCCGACGCACCCGTCGATAGCGGCGGACCCGCGGCTGCGCCGGGCGGGACAGCGCATCCGGCACAACATCGGGGCGATCACCGCGCACGTGGCGCGGGAGGCGGACGCCGTGGAGGTGGTGGCCGGGCCGAGCATCGCCGCGCTGCTGGAGCCGGGCAGGCCGGGGACGCCGCGCTACGGCCGGGTGACCGACCGGGTGCTGCGGCATCTCCAGCGTCTGGACGAGGCGGTGGTGGGCCTCGCGCGCCCGCTCGGGGCGCCGGTGGCGCCGCCGCGGTGAGGGCGAACCCCGGCCGGGCTCAGAAGTCCGTGGACATGCCGCTCGCGGCCGCTATGCCACGCAGCTCCTCGGTGTCCTGCTGACGCTGCTGGATGCAGCCGGCGATCTCGGCGAGGCGTCCGGGGTCGGACGCGGTGGCCGCGTCGGTGACCACCCGGACCGGCCCGGTTCCGTCGACCTGGATCTCGACCAGCTGGTTGTCCAGCCGGCCGGTGACCGCTGTGGCGATGACCAGGGCCGCCTCGTCGCGGATCTCCTGGGGCACGTCCTCGGTCTCGTCGGGGTCGAGGGCGAAGTCGAGACTTTCGGGGGGCTGTTCGTCGAGGGCGCGCAGCGCAGGCGCCACGACCTTCAGCAGGAGCTGGTAGTCCTCGCTGTCCATGCGGACGCGAAGTAGGTCGAGGTACATGTCCACGGGCCGTCCGTCGCGCGGGAACTCTGCTTCGTTCATCTCGTCCGTGTTCCCCGCGAGGGCGACGTCAGACCTTGCGCCAGCGGGCCATGGCGAAGGAGAAGAGTCCGAACAGCATGAATCCGGCCGCGACGCAGGCCAGCAGGCCGGGACCGGCCGGGGTGCCCGCGAACGCGCGCAGCGTGTCGTCCAGCCCCTTGGCCTTGTCCGGCTCGTACTCGACGGCGGCCCGTACGGCGAAGACGCCGGCCGCGGCGAAGACGGCGCCGCGGGCCGCGCCGCCCCCCACCCCGGTGACGTCCACCAGCCGGCGCACACCCGGGGACATCTCCCCCAGCCGCAGCTTCTTGCGGTAGGTGCGCATGACGGCGCGGGCGCCGATCCACACGCCCGCGACGACGATCCCGACGCCGGCGACGCCCACGATCCACTGTCCCGCGGGGAGGTCGAGCACGCGCGCGGTGACATCGCGGGACTGTTCGTCGCTCGATCCGCCGCCGCTGCCCGAGCCCGCGGCGAAGGCGAGCACCGAGTAGGCCACGAAGGAGTAGAAGCCGCACCGGACCAGCGCCTGCAGCCGCTTCTTGGCGCTGCGGCCGTCCTCGCCGACCGCGCCGAACACGGCCTCGGACAGCCGCCACAGCGCCATGCCGACCAGCCCGACGCCCAGCGCCCACAGGACCACCGAGCCGAAGGGCTTCTGTGAGATCTCGGCGAGCGCGCCCTGCCGGTCCGCCTCCTCCTTGGTGTCGCCGAAGGCGATCTGCAGGGCCAGCAGCCCGACCAGCAGATAGATCACGCCTCGTGCGGCGAACCCTGCCTTGGCGGCCCCCTTCGTCGCCGAGCCGCGTGCGGCCCGTTCCGCTCCGGCGCGTCCGTTGCGCGCCATGGCGCTCGCGTTCATGGTGTCCCCTCCCGGAAGTCTCCCCGAATTGCGCAGGATCCGACTGCCCCCGCTCGGGCCGCACACACGCACAGGTGTTCACACGGCTGCGGCCGGGCGCCGGCGCGGCGGTCGAGCGGGCCGCAGGCCGGGTCGCCGTGCACCGCCGTGGGCGCGCGGGCTCCTGTGCCGTTCAGGCGTACACGCGGGGGCCGTCGCCGCTGTGCGGGCGGGCGGCGGCCGGCTGCGGGCGGATCGCGGTCTTCTGGGAACGCACCACGGTCGTCTGCGGGGGGATGGTGGCCGTCTGCGGGCGGGCCGCGGCGTCGGCGGCGGCCGCCGCCTCCATCCAGCCGCGGGCCGTCCGCAGGGCTTCGTCGACGTCCCGCGTCCCGGTGGACACGCACAGGGTGTAGGCGAGGTCGCGCTCCTGCGCGCGGGCCTCGTCGGAATCGTTCGCGGACAGCGCCTCGTACTCGTCGACGAGCTTGCGCAGGACGGCGGGGTGGGGCATGAGCATCGGCGGGCTACTCCTGACGGGGAGAAGGGGTGTGGGGGTGGTCCTGCTGTCAGCGCAGAGCTTCCTGGCGGATCCGCTCGCAGCTGCGGCTGATGAGCCGGGAGACGTGCATCTGGGAGATGCCGAGCTGGTCGGCGATCCTGCTCTGCGTCATGTCCTCGAAGAAACGCATGTAGAGGATGGCGCGCTCGCGTTCGGGAAGGCGGCGCAGACCTTCCTTGGCGGACTCGCGGTCGATGACGGTGTCGAAGGAGGAGTCGGCCGCCCCGAGGGTGTCGGCGAGGCTGTAACCGTCGTCGCCGGAGGGAACCTCGGCGTCCAGCGACAGGGTGCTGAAACTCTCCAGAGCCTCGAGTCCGGCGACCACCTCGTCCTCGGTCAGGCCGGTGTGGGCGGCCATGTCGGCGATCGACGGTTCGGGCGCTCCTGGGCTCTGAGCCAGCTCGCGGCGCGCGACGCGCACCTTGTTGCGCAGTTCCTGCACCCGACGGGGGACCCGCAGGGCCCACATGCGGTCGCGGAAGTGCCGCTTGATCTCACCGGTGATGGTGGGCACGGCGTAGCTCTCGAAGGCCCCGCGTTCGGGGTCGAAGCGGTCCACGGCCTTCACGAGTCCGAGGGCCGCCACCTGGCGCAGGTCCTCGATCGCCTCGCCGCGGTCCCGGAACCGGCCGGCGATCCGGTGGGCCATGGGCAACCAGGCGGTGACGATCTCGTCGCGAACGGCGTCCCGCTCGGGCCCCTCCTCCAGGGCGATCAGCCGGGCGAACCGGCTGGCGGTGTCGGGTGCGTCGTCGTGGGTGCGTCGCGGCGCCGTGGTGGCGGCCGTCGCGGCGGGACGGCTTGTCGACATGTCGATGAGCATGCTTAAACGCTCCTGAACGGTTGTTTCAGGTGACTGACGACGGGAGGGCTCAGACAGCCGGGGCATGTACAGCGCCCAGGAGTGGTCCCACCGCTCCCGTCGGCGCGCCTCCGGTCCGAAGCACGAACCTCCGCCTGCCCTGCCTTCGGAGGTACAAACTCCGCATGCTCGAAACGTGTTCGCGAAATCTCCGCCCCGGACCTCGGACCGTCGCTCCGGCGACCGGGGCGGGGACCGGGACAGCGGCCGGGTGGGGCTCAGAAGACGGGGACGACGGCGGTGACGCGTTTGCCGCCGGACGGCAGGCCGGCCACCTCGACCTCGCGGGCGAGCCGGCACACGATCGGCCAGCCGCGCCCGCCGGCCCGCCGCCGCCCCTGCGCGTCGACGGGGGCGACGGTGACGGGCGGACGGTCGCTGCGATCGCTGACGGAGACGCGCACGGCCCGCCCCCGCACGTCCACGTCGAAGCCGGTGACGCCGCCGCCGTGCAGGATGGCGTTGCTCGCGAGCTCGGTGGCGACGAGCAACACGTCCGAGAGCGCGTCCTCGTCGCAGGGGCGCCCCAGGGATCCGCACCGGCCGCTCACGGCCTCGCGCACGACGCTGCGGACATCGGCCGGTCGGTACGGTCGACGCCCCTCGCACCCGGACGCCGGGCCTTCGGACCTCCTCATGCGGTCGGTCGGGTTGTTCGTACGCATCCCTTCGCTCCCCTTGCTGTGACGAATGAACGATGGACATGGATCTCGAGCGGATGTGGACGGCAAGCGGTTCGTGGCCCGGCGCCGGTGGCGGCCAGGCGCCAGCGTGACTGCCGGGCAGCGGCCTGACGGCCGGGCGGCGGCAGAGAGGGCCCGGCCGGGGGCGGTTCGGGCTCCCGTCTGCGGCCCTTCCGCCGGGGCGCGGCCCGTGCGGGCCGGCCGCCGCTTCCGCGCGGCGGGCTCGACGCCCCTGGCGCACCCGGCCGTCGCGGCCGGACCGTGCGGCCTGTCCTGTCGTCTCCCGTTCGGCTGACCTTCGCGGCGACCGCCAAACCTCCCGGACCGGGAGCAATCGTCCGCAGGGCCTCGGGGAGCAATCCTCCGGCCGTGCGGGGGTAGGCGATCCGTATGACCGATGTGGTGGACTCCGACGAACTGCTGCGGCGCATCCAGCGCTCCCGGGACTGCGCCCGGGAGGAACTGCTGGCCTGCCGGGCCCGCAACGCCGACCTCTCCCAGACCGATCCGGACGGGGCGCGCGACGCCCACGTACGGGGTCTCGCCTACGAGGCCGTGGTCAGAGTGCTGGACGAGATCGTGACGCCCGGCCGGGCCACCGAGGGAGCGTGACCCCGAACCAGCGGACAGCGGGCCGCAGTTGCGGCCAGTGGCGCACAGGCGAAGTGAAACAGGTCACTGGGCCGGGTTTCGCCTGTGTGAAATCCACGTGAATGGTTTACGGTTCATCCACACGTGGTGGGCGGGGTCGACGCTACTCCTCCTCCGTCCGCCACCCTCTACGGCCCTGGCTGGCTTCCCCCGTCCAGCCAGGGCTTTTCTCTGCCCACGTCCCGCCCGCACGGCGAGCGCCCCGGACGTCGGAGGGGCGGGGACCGGGAAAATGCCGTCCGCCGAGGTGCCCTGGACGGCGGCAGCGGCTCAAATGGGAAGGGGAGAACACCCCGCACCGAATCGTCGGCGAGGAGCCCCGCGCCATGACCAGAGCGACCCGACTGCTGACCGCCCTTCCCCCGCCCCAGCGCCGACGCCTGATGGAGCTCGCCCGGGAGGTCTCCTTCGCCGAGGACACCCGGATCTTCGAGGCGGGCGGCACGGCCGACCGATTCTGGGTCGTCCGGTCCGGCGCGGTCTCGCTCGTCCAGCAGGTGACGCCCCAGCGGCGGGTCACCGTCGCCAGTCTCGGCGCCGGCGACCTGCTGGGCTGGTCCTGGCTGTTCCCCCCGTACCGGTGGGACTTCGGCGCGGAGGCCTTCAGCCCCGCCCGCGCCTACGAGTTCGAGGCGCGGCCCGTGCTCAAGCTCTGCGAGGAGGAACCGGCGCTCGGGATGTCACTGGTGCGGATCGTGGCGGAGATCCTCGCCCACCGGCTGGAGATGACCCGGGGCAGACTGATGGAGCAGTACGGGGCCCACCGGCGAGGCGTGCTGTAGCCGCAGCCGCCGGCCGGCCCGGTCCGACGGTCGCCCTTCGGCTGCGGCGGTCCGCCGTCAGATGCGATACCGGCGCAACGCGGGGACCGCGGTCGCCAGGCCCAGCATGAGCGCGACGACGAGCAGGCCTCCGCCGACGACGGCCGCGCGGGGCCCGAAGGCCGCGCCCACGGTGCCGTGCAGGACGTCGGCCAGGCGCGGCCCGCCCGCGACGACGACCGTGAAGACCCCCTGCATGCGGCCGCGCATCTCGTCGGTGGCGGCGGACAGCAGGATCGCCCCCCGGAAGACCATGGAGACCATGTCGGCGACCCCGGCGCAGGCGAGGAACGCCACCGCGAGCCAGAGGCTGCCGCTCAGCCCGAAGCCGGCGATCGACACGCCCCAGGCGACGACCGCGCCAATGACCATCCAGCCGTGCCGGCCCGCCCGGGAGAACGTGCCGGAGAACAGTCCGCCCAGCACCGCCCCGACCGGGATCGCCGCGAACAGCAGGCCGAGGGCGAGTCCTTCGCCGTAGGAGGCGTAGGTCTCGGCGGCGAGCTGCGGGAAGAGGGCGCGAGGCATGCCGAAGACCATGGCGATGACGTCGGCGAGGAAGGACAGCAACAGGACCTTGTGCAGGGAGATGTAGCGGAAGCCCGCCGCGATCTCGCGCACTCCGGCGCGCCGGACGGTCGCGCTCGCCGACGGGGGCAGCGCGGGCAGCCGGAAGACCGCCCACAGCGTCACGCACAGCGCGATCGCGTCGAGGAGGTACAGCTCGGGCAGCCCGATGACGGGGATCAGCGCGCCCGCGAGCAACGGGCCCGCGACCAGGCCCGTCTGCATGACGGTGGAGCCCAGGGCGTTGGCGGCGGCCAGTTCACCGGCCGGGACCAGCCGGGCGATGGAGGCGTTGCGGGCGGGCGAGTTGAGGCCGAAGAACGCCTGCTGGGCGGCGAGCAGCACCATCAGCACGGCCACCGAGTCGAGCCCGGAGACCGCCTGGAGCCAGAACAGCACCGACGTGACGGCGATGCCGCTGTTGGTGACCAGCAACAGCTTGCGGCGGTCGACGGTGTCGGCGACCGCGCCGCCCCACAGCGCGAACAGCACCATCGGCACCAGTCCGGCGAGGCCGGCGTAGCCGACCCAGGCGGAGGATCCGGTGATGTCGTAGATCTGCTTGGGCACGGCGACGGCGGTGAGCTGGCTGCCCACGGCCGTGACGATGGTCGAGGACCACAGTCGTCGATAGGCCGGCCGGCGCAGGGGCCTGGTGTCCATGGCCCAGCGGCGCCAGCCGCGCCGGTCAGGGCCGTGCGGACTCGGATCGGTCTCCTCGGCCTCGGGGGCGGGGGTGCTCTCGCTGGTGTCCACGCGCTTCCTGGTTGCTCGTTACATCTTTCGATTTCGTGGGTCACTATCGCAGCCCTCCTGGGCGTTCGCCGCCCTTTCGGACGAGCCGTCCCGGATCGCGGACCTCAGGCCCTGGCGATCAGCAGCACGCCAAGGGTGATCATCGTGACGGCGACCAGGCCGTCCATGACCCGCCAGGCGGCCGGGCGGGCCAGGAAGCGGCCGAGCAGCCGGCCCCCGAAGCCCAGGGCGGCGAACCAGCACAGGCTGGCCAGCGCGGCGCCCAGGCCGAACGTCCAGCGCAGCGGGCCGCGGTCGGCGGCGATCGAGCCGAGCAGGAAGACGGTGTCGAGGTAGACGTGCGGGTTGAGCCAGGTCAGCGCCAGGCAGGTGAGCACGGCCCGGCGGCGCGAGCCCGCGCTCTCGCCGTCCGTGCGCAGGGCGTCCGTGCCGGGCCTGAGCACCCGGCGGGCGGCGAGCAGCCCGTACCCGAGCAGGAACGCCCCGCCGATCCAGCCGACCACGGTCAGCGCGTCGGGCCAGGCGACCACCACCGCGCCGACCCCACCCACGCCGAGCGCGATGAGCAGGGCGTCGGACAGGGCGCAGATCCCGACGACGGCCAGGACGGCGTCGCGGCGGACCCCCTGGCGCAGGACGAACGCGTTCTGGGCGCCGATGGCGACGATGAGCGACAGGCCGGTGCCGAAGCCGGCGGCCGCGGCGGTGAGAGCGTGGGACATGCCGTCCACGCTAGGCAACCGATCACCGCGCGTACAGCTAAAGATTCTTACGTATCATCAGCGATCGTGATGACTCAGGTGCCGGGGACGCGGCGATGATGACCGACCTTCCGCTCGACCAGGTGCGGACGCTGCTCGCCGTGGTCGACGAGGGCACGTTCGACGCGGCGGCCGCCGCCCTGCACGTGACGCCGTCGGCGGTCAGCCAGCGCGTCAAGGCCCTGGAGCAGCGCACCGGCCGGGTCCTGCTGCTGCGCACCAAGCCGGTGCGGCCCACGGAGTCGGGCGAGATCGTCGTGCGCTTCGCCCGCCAGCTGGCCCGGCTGGAGCGCGACGCGCGGTCGGAGCTGGGCATGAGCGGCGAGGGCGAGCCGACCCGGGTGAGCGTCGCGGTGAACGCGGACTCGCTCGCCACCTGGTTCCTGCCGGCCCTGGCGCTGGTGAGGCGGGAGCCGCCGCTGTGTTTCGAACTGCACCGGGAGGACGAGACCCGCACCGCCGAGCTGTTGCGGGAGGGGCTGGTGATGGCCGCGGTGACCTCGTCGCCCGTCCCCGTGACCGGCTGCTCCGTGCGGACCCTGGGCACGATGCGCTACCTGGCCGCGGCCGAGCCCGGGTTCGCCGCCCGCCACCTCGCCGACGGCCCGCTGCACGACACCCTGCCCCGGGCGCCGGTGCTGGCCTTCGACCGCAGCGACGACCTCCAGGACGCCTTCGTGCGCGGCCTGCGTCGGGGCGCCCGCGGTGCGGGACCGCTGCGACACGCCGTGCCGACCTCGGAAGGTTTCGTGGCCGCGGTGGCCGCCGGGTTCGGCTGGGGCATGGTGCCCGAGGTCCAGGCCGAGCCGCTGCTGCGCTCCGGCCGTCTGGTGGCCCTCGCCCCCGAACGCCCGCTGGACGTCCCCCTGTACTGGCAGCAGTGGAGACTCGACTCGCCGGCCCTCGCGGCGGTGGCGGACGCGGTGGCCGCCACGGCGGCCGCGTCGCTCCGCCACGCCTCCTAGGCGTCCCGGGGGGCCGTCGTCGTCAGCGCCGCCAGCCGGGCCTGCGCGCTGTCCAGCAGCATCTCCAGCGCCGTCGGATAGGCGCTGGTCACCATGCGCGTCGACAGCAGCGGGGCCGCCTCGGCGATCCTGGGATGGCTCTCGGCGGGCAGCCGGGCGTACGTCGAGCGCCAGATCGCCTCGTCGGCGCGCCGTGCCGCGTGGGGAAGGGCCAGCGACGCCGCGTCCAGAGCGGCGAAGGCCAGCGTCTGGTCGATGAAGGCGTGGTAGATGCGCACGGTGTCCGGCAGCGGGAAGCCGGCGGTGCGCAGCACGTGCAGGACGGCCTCGTCGGCGGCGAGTTCGTTGGCCCGGCCGGTGACCCGGCTCGCGGTGAGCTGGGCGGCCTGCGGGTGGGCGACGTAGGCGGCGTGGACGCGCAGGCCCCTGGCGTGCAGGTCCGGCCGCCACTCCCCCGTGGGCCGCCAGCCGCGCAGCGCCTCGGCGATCAGCGCGTCACCCCTTCAGCGAGCCCGAGGTCTTCGACTTCCCCGAGGGCATCGGACCGGTGGAGTGCGTGAACGTCGAGCACGAGGAGGTGCTGCTCGTGCCGCGCTGGGTGAAGGCGCGCCGGGTCACCTTCAAGTACGGCCTGGGCGGGGAGTTCATCGAGACGCTCAGGACGCTGCACCGGCTGGGGCTCGACCGCACCGCGCCGGTGACCGTGCCGAGCGCGGTGGGCCCGGTGGCGGTGTCGCCGCGGGACGTGCTCGCCGCCTGGCTGCCCGACCCGGCGACGCTGGGCGGGTCGATGCGCGGAAAGACCTGCGCGGGCACCTGGGTACGGGGCGTCAAGAACGGGACGGCGCGGGAGGTCTACCTGTACCACGTGGTCGACAACCAGTGGTCGATGGCCGAGTACGGCAGCCAGGCCGTGGTGTGGCAGACGGCCGTCAACCCGGTCGTCGCCCTGGAGTTGCTCGCCACCGGCGCCTGGTCCGGCGCTGGCGTGCTGGGCCCCGAGGCGTTTCCGGCCCGGCCGTTCCTCGACCTGTTGAGGGCGTACCGCTCCCCCGTGGGGCCTGCGGGAGCAGTGAAGGTTTACGGGCCCGCCCGGTTTCACGGCCGTCTTGCCGGTGACCCGATCAGGAGCAACACCTTCCGGAAAGCACATCCGACTCGATCGCAGGTGACTTCGATGGACGACTGGCGAGAGCATGCCGAGTGCCGCACCGAGGACCCCGACCTGTTCTTCCCGATCGGCACCTCGGGCCCGGCACTGCTGCAGACGGAACAGGCGAAGGCGGTCTGCCGACACTGCCCGGTGCGTGAACCGTGCCTGGAATGGGCCATGGAGACCGATCAGACCCTCGGAGTGTGGGGTGGAACGAGCGAGACGGAACGGCGCTCCCTCAAGCGCCGCATCAAGGCGCGGCGCAGCGCCTGACCCCGGTCCGCGCCGAGGCGGCCGCCGCGCCCGTCCGCGCCGTGGCCGCCTCGGCGTGTGTCCTCAGCCGTCCACGGGCGGCGGCGCGGCGGGCAGCCTCAGGGTGAACACGCTGCCCGCGCCGGGGGTGCTGGCCGCTTCCGCGGTGCCGCCGTGAGCGTCCGTCAGCTGACGGACGATCGGCAGCCCGAGGCCGCTGCCGCCGGTGCGGCGACTACGTGACTTCTCGGCACGCCAGAACCGTTCGAAGACATGCGGCAGATCGTCGTCGGCGATGCCCGTGCCGGTGTCGGCGACCGTCAGGACTACCTCCCCGCCCTCGCCCCGCGCGCTCAGCGTGACCGTGCCGTCGGGCGGCGTGTGGCGGACCGCGTTGGTGACGAGGTTGCCGAGCGCCTGCCGCAGCCGCACCGGGTCGGCGTCCAGCCAGGGCGTGCCGTCGGTCTCGGTGCGCAGGGCGACCCGGGCCCCGTCGGCGGCGACCCGGTGGGCGGCGGCGACCTGCGCGAGGAGTTCGTCGGCGGGCACCGGCTCGCGGTGCAGCAGCAGGGCGCCGGCGTCGGCGGCCGCGAGGTCGCGCAGGTCGTCGATGACGCGCTGCAGGACGAGGGCCTCCTCGTGCAGGGCGCCGAGCAGTTCGGCGTCGGGCTCGACCAGTCCGTCGCGCGTGACCTCCAGCCAGCCCCGGATGTTGGTGAGCGGGCTGCGCAGTTCGTGCGCCACATCGCTCACCAGGGCCTTGCGCTGGGCCTCCAGTCGTTCCCTGCGCTCGGCGAGGTCGTTGAACGCCTCCGCCAGGATCCCGGTCTCGTCCCGGGTCGTGACGGGTACGCGCGCGTGCCGCTCCGGGGGCTGCTGCGCGGCCTCGGTGAGGGCGCGCAGGGGCCGCACCAGACGCGTGGCGACGACGGCGCTCACGGCTACGGTGACCGCCAGCACCAGGCCCGCCGCCCCGAAGACCTTCGTCTTGTTGGCCGGTGACATGTCCCAGCGCGGCGCCGCCCCGCTGTTCCCGCCCCCGAGGAACAGCTCGGCGACCGGCGCCACGTAGGGGTCGAGCTGGGCGCGGCGGGCCTCTTCCAGGCAGGTCTGGGCCACGCGCCCCGCCTTGGCGTCGCCCGCCTTGATGAACGCGGGCCCGGGGGCGGCGTCCCGTCCGGAGAGGCCGGAGAGGCCGGAGAGGCCGGGGATGCCCGCACCGAAGTACAGCGGCATGCCGGGATCCAGGCCCGCGCGGACCAGACAGGTGCCCGCGCGGGCCTGGAGCGCGGTCAGCGCCTTCTGTTCGGTGGCGGTCGGCGTGTTGAGCTGTCCGTCCGCGCAGTCCTCGGGCACGTAGTCGGAGGCGGCGCCGCCGTCGGCGTCGGTGAGCACCGGGCGGCCGCTCGGGGTGCGGGCGAGGGTCGTCTCCAGGCCGTTGCGGGAGAAGCACCTCTGCCGGGTGTGCGCCACGGCGTCGAGTTCGCGGCGTTCGGACGGGGTGAGCCGGTAGGGGCCCACCACCCGCGGGTCGGTGCCGCTGAGCTGGGCGCCGCGCTCGGTGTAGGTGTCGGTGCGCAGGGGGTCGACGGTGGCGGCGGCCCGCGGCGGCAGCGACGTGCCGCGCGGCGCGGAGTCGGCGACGGGCGTGCGGTCGGCGCCGGTCAGGGCGATGCGCCGGCCGGTCCTCGCCGACAGGTCGTGCACCGTCCGCTGGACGCCCGCCCAGCTGGGATGCGTGGCCGCGTAGCCGCTGAGCCGGGCGAGGATGTCCATGTCGTCGGCCAGGGCCTGGCCCTGCTCCTCCCGCAGTGCGCGGGTGGTGGTGGCGACCGCCAGCCAGGCGGTGGCGGCCACCGAGCACACGGCGATCAGCACCGAGGCGCTCAGCAGCCGCACCAGCAGCCGTTTGCGCAGCGGTATGCGGACCCGGGGGCGGCGCGTCACGCGCGGCCGCCGCTGAGTTTGTAGCCGACGCCGAACACGGTCAGCAGCCGTGCGGGTCGGCGCGGATCGGCCTCGATCTTGCGGCGCAGGTTCATGATGTGCACGTCGACGGCCCGTTCGGTGGAGGAGCGGTCGAAGCCTCGGGTGCACTGGAGCAACTGCCGCCGCGAGAAGACCCGTTCGGGTTCGGCGGCCATGGCCAGCAGGATCTGGAACTCGGCGGGCGTGCACTCCACCGGCTCGCCCTCGCACCGCACCTCGTGCCGCTCGGGATCGACGGCGAGCCCGGCGGCCCGCACGACGCGCTCGTCCCGCCGGTCCGCGCCGGCGCGCCCGCTGCGCCGCAGGACGGTGCGGATGCGGGCCATGAGCTCGCGCGGACTGTAAGGCTTGGTCATGTAGTCGTCGGCGCCCAGTTCCAGGCCGAGCAGGACGTCGTCCTCGGCGGCGCGGGCGGTCAGCATCAGCACCGGCAGGTCGTCGTCGCGGCGCAGCACCCGGCACACCCCGAAGCCGTCGATGACCGGCAGCATGAGGTCGAGGACGACGAGGTCCGGCCGGTCGCGCCGCACCGCGTCCAGGGCGGCGGAGCCGTCGTGCACCACGGTGGCGGTGTGCCCCTCGGCGATCAGCGAGCGGCGGATGAGTTCGGCCTGCATCGCGTCGTCCTCGGCCACCAGTACATGAGCGCACACGCCACGACTCCGTTTCCTCAGCGGGCCAGGAAGGCATGGTCGCCCATGACGACCACGGGGTGCAGCGCGGGGTCGAGCATGCGCAGCAGTTCCTTCATGTGCTGCTCGGCGACGCTCACGCATCCGTGGGTGGGCCCGCCGTGGTCGACGTGGAACCAGATGCCGCCGCCGCGGTCCGCGCCGAGCGGGCGGGTCCAGTCGAGCGGTGAAGTGCCGGGCTTGCGGTTGTAGTTGATGGCGACCACGTAGTCGAAGGACCCGTCCAGCGGCTCGCCCTCGAAGCCGGTGCCCCGTGAGTGGAAGCCGGAGCCGTGGTCGTACGGCAGTTTCGTGCCGGGGTCGGCCAGCAGCCCGCCGGCGTCGGTGAGGCCGTAGACGCCGACGGGTGAGCGCAGGTCGCCGCCCAGGTGCCGGTCGCTCCAGCCGCGCAGCGCGTTGTGCGCGGGCCAGCTCGCGCCCGGCTGCCAGCCGGATCCGGTGCGCCGGTACGCGACGACCGTGGAGAGCGGCGAGTTCCTGCCGCGGCCGCTCACCACGATCACCTGCCGCGCGTTTCCCGGGACCGCCGCCCGGGTCTTCGGTCCGAGCCCGGGTATCTCCCGCGGCGCCGCCTCGCCGGCGGCGCCGGGTGCGGGGCTCGCCGGCGCCCCCTGGGCGGTCCTCGTCGGATGGGCGGGCCCTGCGGTCGCGGCGCCGCAACCGGTGAGCAGGAGGGACGCAGCGAGCAGCGCTGCACGGGGGCGGTGCATGATCATGAGGGAACCTTGGCGCAGAGATGTGTGGAACTCGTCAGGTTCCGCATGCCCGTTCGACCGAGGATCACGGGTGGCTGGGCTTGCCCCTCGTGTACAGCCAGGTCATGAACAGCCGGTCGAGCTTCTTCCCCGACTGCCGCTCGGCCAGCCGTTCGAACTGGGCGGTCGTGCCGTGGCCGTAGCGGTGCAGTCTCGCCCAGGCGCGCAGGATGCGGAAGAAGTCGCGGTCGCCGACGGCGGTGCGCAGGGCGTGCAGCGCCATGGCTCCCCGGGCGTAGACGGGCGTGCCGAAGATGTGTGCGCCGCTGCCGGGATCGCCGGGCGGGAACGCCCACAGGCCGTCGCCGGCGGGGCGGGCGTACAGGGCGTCGAAGGCCTTCTGGGCGCTGTCGCCGCCGTGTTGCTCGGCGTAGAGCCACTCGGCGTAGGTGGCGAAACCCTCGTTGAGCCAGATGTCCTTCCAGGAGGTGAGGGAGACGGAGTCGCCGAACCACTGGTGGGCGCTCTCGTGGACGAGGGTGCTCAGGTCGGGGGCGCTGTCGTACACCGGCCGGGTCTGGGTCTCCAGGGCGTAGCCGACGTTCGGGGCGTGGTCGACGATGGATCCGGCGGCACGGTACGGGTAGGGCCCGAACAGCCCGCTCTCCCAGTCCAGCACCGAGGGCAGCTTCTTCAGCACCGGTTTGGCGGCGGCGGCCTCGCGCGGGTCGACGGCGTCGTAGACCCTGACCCCGTTGCGGGTCGTGTACTGCGTGACCTGGAACGTGCCGATGGTGGCGGTGGCCAGGTAGGCGGCCATGGGCTCCGTCTGACGCCAGTGGAAGGTGGTCTTCCCCTTCGCCGTGCGCTGTCCCACCAGGACGCCGTTGGCGACGGCGGTGCGGCCGTGGGGGACCGTGACGGTGAAGTCGTAGGAGGACTTGTCGAGGGGATGGTTGTCGGCCGGGAACCAGGTCATGGCCCCCTGGGGTTCGCCCGCGACGAACGCGCCGTCGTCGGTGGGGATCCAGCCGTCGAGGGAGCCGTCGGGGTCGGTGACCGGGGCGGGGGTCCCCTGATAGGCGACGGCGACCTGGAACCGCTCGCCCTTGCGCAGGGCGCGCCGGGGGGTGATGACGAGTTCCTGGCCGTCGCGCCGGTGTTCGGCCTTGACGTGGTCGACCGTGAGGCCGGTGATCTTCAGGCCCTCGAAGTCCAGGTCGAAGCGGCTCAGCCGCTGGGTGGCGCGGGCGGTCAGGACGGCCGTGCCGTCGAGGTGACGGCTCTTCGGGTCGTAGCGCAGGGTCAGGTCGTAGTGGCTCACGTGGTAGCCGCCGTTGCCGGCGAGCGGGAAGTACGGGTCGCCGGCGCCGGCCGTGCCGACGGGGCCGGCCGCCACGGCGGGTCCGGCCGCGGCGAGCAGCGCGGCCACGACGACGGGGACGGCGGCGGCGACGGCCTCGCGGCGCAGCGGGCCGGGGCGTCTGCGGGGGTGGGTCACGTGCGCTCCCAGGGGTCGGCGGGTGATCGACGCCCTATCAGACTAGGGACTGGGCCTTCGCTTCTCCCCCTCGTTCAGGTCAAGACGATCAGGGGCGGCGGACGCCGCGTGCCTAGGGTGGGAGGTGAGGACCCACCGACCCGAGGACGGCCGCCATGAAGGTCCGCGTTCGCCGCGTCTACGACCCGCCCGAGTCCGACGACGGGGTGCGGATCCTCGTCGACCGGCTGTGGCCGCGGGGGGTGTCCAAGGAGGCGGCCCGCGTCGACGAATGGCCCAAGGGGCTCACCCCGTCCACCGAGCTGCGCCGCTGGTACCACGGGGGCGGGGGTTCGTACGAGGAGTTCGCCCGCCGCTACGAGGCCGAGCTCGCCGAGCCCGAGGCGAGCCGACTCCTCCATCATGTACGCGACTTGGCCGGGCGGGGGCCGGTGACGCTGGTGACCTCCGCGAAGGCCCCGGAGCGCAGCCACACGGCGGTGCTGGTCCGCCTGCTGGAGGCGGACGGGCGCTGACGGCGCGTGGACGTCGGCCCGTCAGCCCCCGAGGCCCCGTCGACCCGTCAGCCCCCGTCGACCCGTCGACCCGTCAGCCCCCCGTCGGCCCGGCGACCCGTCAGCCCCCGTCGACCCGTCAGTCCGTCAGCCCGTCTGCCGGGCCGCCGCTCGCCCGGCCGCCCGCCCGGAGAAGAGGCAGCCGCCGAGGAAGGTGCCTTCCAGCGCGTTGTAGCCGTGGACGCCGCCGCCGCCGAAGCCGGCGACCTCGCCGGCCGCGTACAGGCCCTCGACCGGCTGCCCGTCGGCGCCCAGGGCCCGTGAGTCGAGGTCGGTCTGGATGCCGCCGAGCGTCTTGCGGGTGAGGACGTGCAGCTTGACCGCGATCAGCGGGCCGGCCTCGGGGTCGAGGACGCGGTGCGGGGTGGCGACGCGGCCGAGCCGGTCGCCGATGTAGCGGCGGGCGTTGCGGATGCCCTGGACCTGGGCGTCCTTGCTGTACGGGTTGGCCAGCTGCAGGTCGCGGGCCTGGATCTGGCGGCGCAGGGTGTCGACGTCGAGCAGCGCCTTCTCGGTGAGCCCGTTCATCTTCTCGACCAGCGTGTCCAGGGTGTCGGCGATGACGAAGTCCGCGCCGTGGTCGAGGAACGCCCGCACCGGCGCCGGGGCGCCCTTGCCGAGGATCCGGTCGCGCAGGACGGCCTTGCGGTCCTTGGCGGTGATGTCCGGGTTCTGCTCGGAGCCCGACAGCGCGAACTCCTTCTCGACGATTCTGCGGGTGAGGACGAACCAGGAGTGGTCGTGCCCGGCGATGTCCTCGGTGGTCCGCAGGTGCGCGAGGGTGCCGAGGGTGTCGTAGCCGGGCAGGCAGGGGTCGGGCAGCCGGCGGCCGAGCGCGTCGAACCACATCGAGGACGGGCCGGGCAGGATGCGGATGCCGTGGCCGGGCCAGACGGAGTCCCAGTTGCGGATGCCCTCGGTGTAGTGCCACATGCGGTCGCGGTTGACGAGGCGGACGCCGGCCTCGGCGCTGATGTCGAGCATCCGGCCGTCGACGTAGGCGGGAACGCCCGTGACCATCTCGGCGGGCGGGGTGCCGAGCCGCTCGGGCCAGTAGCGGCGGACCATCTCGTGGTTGGCGCCGATGCCGCCGCTGGTGACGACCACGGCCTGCGCGGTCAGCTCGAACTCGCCGATCGGATCGCGGTTGGAGGCGACGCCGCGTGCCGAGTCGTCGGGTGCGAGGACGGTGCCGCGCACCCCGCGCGCGGCGCCGTCCGTCAGCACCAGCGCGTCGACGCGGTGCCGGTGGTAGAAGGTCAGCAGGCCGTCCTTCGCCGCCTGCCGGGCGTAGCGGACGAACGGTTCGACGACGCCCGTGCCCGTCCCCCAGGCGACGTGGAAGCGGGGCACCGAGTTCCCGTGGCCGTCGGCGCGCAGGTCGCCGCGCTCGGCCCAGCCGACCGTCGGCACGAAGGAGATCCCGTGCCCGGCGAGCCAGGTGCGCTTCTCCCCCGCCGCCCACTCCACGTAGGCGCGCGCCCAGCGCACCGCCCAGGAGTCCTCGTCCTCGGTCCGGTCGAAGCCGGCGCTGCCCTGCCAGTCGCTCCAGGCGAGGTCGAAGGAGTCCTTGACGCCGAGCCGGCGCTGCTCCGGGCTGTCGACGAGGAACAGTCCGCCGAAGGACCAGAACGCCTGGCCGCCGAGGTTGGCGGCGTTCTCCTGGTCGACGAGGGCGACCCGTCTGCCCCTGCTGGTGAGTTCGTGCGCCGCTACGAGGCCCGCGAGGCCCGCTCCGACGACGATGACATCCGCGTCCATGGCGAGGGTTGCCTTTCTCATTCGGCACATCCGGGAGGGGTGCTGCCGTCGGTCAGCAGCGCGGTGAGGAGTTGCTTCAGCCAGCTGCGGGCGCGGTCCACGTCCTTGTCCAGCAGCAGTTGGGTGGTGACCCCGTCGTAGGCGGCGACCACCGCGTGGGCGGCGGAGTCGGCGTCGCCGAGGACGGCGGGCAGCGGGGTGTGGCCGCGCGCCCGGGCCAGCCGGTCGGCGATCGCGCCGCGCAGCCTGGTCCGGTGCTCCAGCAGGGTCTGGGCGACGGCGGGGTCACGGGCGGCGTGCACCAGGAAGTCCGTCTTCACCAGAAGCCAGTCGAGATCGAGGAGGAGCACCTCGGTGACCCGGTCCACGGAGGCCGGCACCGCGAGGTCGGGCCCGTCGCCGGCGAGGGCGTCGGCGACCTGGTGGGCGATGACGTCGGCGCGCTCCTGGTAGAGCGCGAAGAACAGTTCGTCCAGGCTGGCGAAGTTGGAGTAGAAGGCGCCTCTGCTGTAGCCGGCGGCGTCGCAGACCTCCTCGATGGAGACCCGGCCGAAGCCCTTGGCGGCGAACACGGCGAAGGCGGCGTCGAGCAGGTTGGCGCGGGTGCGGGCCCGCCGCCGGGTGACGCGCACCGTCGGCTCCGTCTGCCTGACGACCATGGTCGGACCTCCGTTCGATACGCGAATGTATCCGATACATCGATGTATCGAAAGGGTCGGACCGCGGGTGCGCGTCAGGGGTCACGAACACATTTTCGAATAGGGCGTAGGCTGGACCCATGACCGCGCACCACCTCCAGGGCTCCCTCTTCGACCAGGCCGACGATCTGCGCCTCGGCCCGCTGGACGGACTCCGCCGCACCGCGCTCGGCGCGGACGCCTGGATCGACGTGCTGCCGGGCTGGCTCACCGGCTCGGACGCGCTGTTCGAACACCTGGCGGCGGAGGTTCCCTGGCACGCCGAGCGCCGCACGATGTACGACAGCGTCGTCGACGTGCCGCGCCTGCTGGCGTTCTACGGAGCGGACGAGCGTCTGCCCCACCCCGTGCTGGACGAGGCCCGCGGGACGCTGTCCGCGCACTACGCCGACGAGCTGGGCGAGCCGTTCGTCACCGCCGGCCTGTGCCACTACCGCGACGGCCGGGACAGCGTCGCCTGGCACGGCGACCGGATCGGCCGCGGCGCCCGGGTCGACACCATGGTCGCGATCCTCTCCGTGGGCTCCCCCCGCGACTTGCTGCTGCGCCCGATGGGCGGCGGCGGGACGGTGCGCCGCCCACTCGGGCACGGCGACCTGATCGTGATGGGCGGCTCCTGCCAGCGCACCTGGGAACACTGCGTCCCCAAGTCCACCCGCGCCGCCGGACCGCGCATCAGCGTGCAGTTCCGTCCGCGCGGAGTGCGCTGAGCCGCGCGCGGCGACCCGGTCCGCGGCCCCGCGCGCGGAGCCCCGCCCTCCGCCCCTCCGCGGCGGTCTGCTTTGCTGTCCCCGTCGAGCACCTCGCGAGGGACACGGGACGGTCATGCGGGCAGACGTACGGCAAGTGGCGGACGGCGCCTACCTGGTGCACGGCAGCGACACCAACTGGGTGATCCTCACGGACGGCGACGCGGTCACGCTCATCGACACCGGCTATCCGGGAGACCGTGACCTGGTCCTCGACTCCCTCGCCGCCGTGGGCGCTTCACCGGAGGCGGTCACCGCCGTACTCCTCACGCACGCCCACAACGACCACCTGGGCTCCGCCGAGCACCTGCGCTCGGCCTACGGCGTCCCGGTGTACCTGCACGAGGCCGAAGTGCCGCACGCCCGCCGCGAGTTCCTCCAGCAGGTGACCGTCGGCGAGGTGCTGCGCAACGCCTGGCGGCCCGGTGTGCTGCCGTGGATGGTGCACGCGCTGCGCTCGGGCGGCACCGAACAGCACCCGGTCACCGCACCCGAGGCGTTCCCGGCCACCGAGGGCCCGCTCGACCTGCCCGGCCGGCCGGTCCCCGTGCACACCCCGGGTCACACCGACGGACACACCGTCTACCACCTCCCGGACCGCGGGATCGTCGTCTCCGGCGACGCGCTGGTCAGCGGCCACCCGACGTCGCGCGTCCGCGGCCCGCAGCTGCTGCCGGACATGTTCCACCACGAGCGCGCCCGCGCGGTCGCGTCCCTGGACGTGATCGCGGGGCTGACGGGCGAACTGCTGCTGCCCGGGCACGGCCCGCTCCACCAGGGGCCCGTGCGGGCGGCGGCCCAGCAGGCCCGCGAACGCGCCGTCTAAGGTCAGGCCATGGCTTTGCAGATCAGCGCCACCAATCCGGAGCACCCGGCACTTCTGCTGGAACTGCCCTGGCACCTGCCCCTGGAGGAGTGGCCCGAGGAGGTCCTGGTCCCGCTGCCGCGCGGCATCTCCCGTCACGTGGTGCGCTACGCCCAGGCCGGCGACGAGGTGATCGCCGTCAAGGAGCTCGCCGAGCGGCCCGCGCTGCGCGAGTACGAGCTGCTGCGCGATCTCGACCGGATCGGCATCCCCGCCGTCGACCCGCTGGCCGTGGTCACCGGCCGCACCGACGGCGACGGCGCACCGCTGGAATCAGTGCTGGTCACCCGACACCTGGGCGGTTCGATGCCGTACCGCTCGATGTTCGAGACGACGATGCGGCCGGCGACCATGCACCGGCTGATGGACGCCCTCGCCGTGCTGCTGGTGCGACTGCACCTGGCCGGGTTCGCCTGGGGCGACTGCTCGCTGTCCAACACGCTGTTCCGCCGGGACGCGGGGGCCTACGCCGCCTATCTCGTGGACGCCGAGACCGGCGACCTGCACCCGCAGCTGAGCACCGGCCAGCGCGAGTACGATCTCGACCTGGCCCGCGTCAACATCAGCGGCGAACTGCTCGACCTGGAGGCCTCCGGGGCGCTGCACCCCTCCGTGGACCCGATCGACTTCGGCATGGAGATCTGCGCCCGTTACGGGGCGCTGTGGCAGGAGCTGACCCGCACCTCGGTCTACCCGGCGGGCAAGTACCACTACATCGAGCGCCGGATCCGCCGGCTCAACGAGCTCGGCTTCGACGTCGCCGAGATGCAGATCGAGCACTCCGCCAACGGCGACACGGTCACCTTCGTGCCGAAGGTCGTCGACGCGGGCCACCACCAGCGGCAGCTACTGCGCCTGACGGGCCTGGACACCGAGGAGAACCAGGCCCGACGGCTGCTGAGCGACCTGGAGAGCTGGATGGCCACCCAGGACGACTATGCCCCGGGCGACCCGCTCGCGGCCCGCCCGGAAGTGCTGGCGCACCGCTGGGTGCGGGACGTCTTCCGGCCCACCGTGCGGGCGGTGCCGCTCGAACTGCGCGGCTCCATGGACTCCGCGGAGATCTACCACGAGCTCCTGGAGCACCGCTGGTACCTGTCGGAGCGGGCGCAGCACGACATCGCGCTCGCCACCGTGGTCGAGGACTACATCGAGAACATCCTGCCCAGGGCGCGCGAGACCCTGGAGCCGACCCTTCCGCAGTGACCCCGCCGCGGGCCGAAAGCGCGCGGGGGGCCGGCCGCGGGACAGGTCAGTCGTGGGGCACGACGGCGACCGGGCAGTCCGCGTGATGCAGGACGCCGTGCGCCACGGAGCCGATCCGGGCGCCCACCGCCGTGCGGTGGGCGCGGCGGCCGACCACCAGCAGCTGCGCCCGTCCGGCGACCGACAGCAGCACCTCGCCCGCGCTGCCCATCTCCACGTGTTCCACCACCGGCACGTCCGGGAACCGCTCCCGCCACGGCTGCAGCGCCTCGGCCAGCGCCTTCTGCTCGTACGGCTCCAGACCGCCCGCCTCGTCGAGGAGCTTGAGCGAGCCGGGGCTGTAGGCGAACACCGGGGGCAGCGTCCAGGCCCGCACCGCCCGCACGCCCGCGCCCCGCGCGGCCGCGGTCTCGAACGCGAAGCGCAGGGCCGGCGCGCTGTCCTCGGGTTCGCCCTGCTGACCGACGACGATCTCGTGCCCGGCCACCTCGGACGACGGGCGGTCGCTCGCCCGCACCAGCACGACCGGGCGCGCGGCCTCGGCGATCACCTGCCGGCCGACCGAGCCCAGCAGGAACCCGACGATCGCTCCGTGCCCGCGCGAGCCGAGCACCAGCAGTTCCGCCCCGGCCGCGGCCGCGACCAGCGACTCCACCGGGCCGCCCTCCTCGACGTCGGCGGTGACGCTCAGCGCGGGGTGCCGCTCGGCCACCGTCGCCACGGCCCGCTCGACCGCGTCGCGCACCCATCGCTCCTGCGCGTCGCGGTCCGCCACGTCGGCCACCGCGTTCGGCTGGAACCGCCAGGCGTGCACCACCCGCAGCGCCAGGTCGCGCCGGACGGCCTCGCGGGCCGCCCAGGCGAGCGCCGCGAGGCTCTCGTCCGTCCCGTCGACCCCTGCCGTGATCGGGCCCGTCATCCCCGCCGCCTCCTCGTGTCGCCGTCACATCCGTCGGGGGCCAGTCTTCACTACGCTGCCGACATGACTCTGGAGTGGGAGCAGACGGTCGTCGACGCGGCCGACCCGGTGGCGCTGGGACGCTGGTGGGCCGCGGCCCTCGGCTGGACGGTGGTGGGCGACTCGGCCGACGAGTACGAGATCCGACCACGACCGGACCGGCTGCCCGGCCTGCTCTTCGTGCGCGTGCCGGAGGCGAAGACCGTGAAGAACCGGCTCCACCTGGACTTCCGCCCCGACGACCAGCGGGCCGAGGTGACCCGCCTGCTGTCCCTGGGCGCCCGTCGCACGGACGTCGGGCAGGGCGAGGCGCCGTGGGTGGTGCTGGCCGATCCCGAGGGCAACGAGTTCTGCGTGCTGGGAGCGCGGCAGCCGTCTTAACGGGCTGCGCCCGGGCCTGTGCCGAGAGCGCACGGTCCGCCGGCATGCCGGAGCGGACGGAGGCGATCGAACATACGATGGGCGGAGCCGGCGCGGGGTTCGCCGCGCCGCCACGAGCAATGACCCTCTCGGGGTGGGAGACGTATGGCACAGGCCGCCGACACCGCGCGGACCGTCATCCTGACCGTGGACGACGATCCGGGGGTATCCCGCGCCGTCGCCCGTGACCTCAGACGCCGCTACGGCGCCTCGTACCGGATCGTGCGGGCCGAGTCCGGGGAGTCCGCGCTGGACGCCCTGCGCGAACTGAAACTCCGCGGCGACCTGGTGGCCGTCATCCTGGCCGACTACCGGATGCCGCAGATGAACGGCATCGAGTTCCTCGAACAGGCCCTGGACGTGTACCCCGGCGCCCGGCGCGTGCTGCTGACCGCCTACGCGGACACCAGCGCGGCGATCGACGCGATCAACGTCGTCGACCTCGACCACTATCTGCTCAAGCCCTGGGACCCGCCGGAGGAGAAGCTCTACCCGGTCCTGGACGACCTGCTGGAGGCCTGGCGCTCCAGCGACCACCGGCCCGTGCCGGCCACGAAGGTCGTCGGACACCGCTGGTCGGCGCGCTCCTCCGAGGTGCGGGAGTTCCTGGCCCGCAACCAGGTGCCCTACCGCTGGTACTCCGCCGACGAGCCGGAGGGACAGCGTCTGCTCGCGGCGGCCGGCGTGGACGGGCAGCGGCTGCCGCTGGTCGTCACCGCCGACGGAACGGCCCTGGTCGAGCCGGACGCGCCCGAACTGGCCGCCCGCGTGGGGCTGGCGACCACACCCACCGCCGACTTCTACGACCTCGTGGTGATCGGCGGCGGACCGGCCGGACTCGGCGCGGCCGTGTACGGGGCCTCCGAGGGGCTGCGCACGGTGCTCGTGGAGCGGTCGGCGACCGGCGGACAGGCCGGGCAGAGCTCGCGCATCGAGAACTACCTGGGCTTCCCCGACGGCGTGTCCGGGGCCCAGCTCACCGACCGGGCGCGGCGCCAGGCGACGAAGTTCGGCGCCGAGATCCTCACCGCGCGCGAGGTGACGGGACTGGAGGTCAACGGATCCGCGCGGGTCGTGCGGTTCTCCGACGGCTCGGCGGTCGCCGCGCACAGCGTGATCCTCGCGACCGGGGTGTCCTACCGGCAGTTGGCCGCCCCGGGCTGCGACGACCTGACGGGCTGCGGGGTGTACTACGGGTCCGCGCTGACCGAGGCGACCTCCTGCCAGGGGCACGACGTGTACATCGTCGGCGGCGCCAACTCGGCCGGTCAGGCCGCGATGTACCTGGCCAGAGGCGCCAAGTCGGTGACGCTGCTGGTGCGCGGGGAGTCGCTGACGGCGTCGATGTCGTACTACCTGATCCAGCAGATCGAGGAGGCGCCCAACATCTCGGTGCGCCCCGGCACCGTCGTCGAGGCCGCGCACGGGGACGGCCGACTGGAGCAGCTGACCCTGCGCGACGTGGCGAGCGGGCAGACCGAACTCGTCGACGCGCAGTGGATGTTCGTGTTCATCGGCGCGGCCCCGCTGACCGACTGGCTGGACGGCACGGTGCTGCGCGACGAGCGCGGCTTCATCCTCGCCGGCCCCGACCTCACGCCGGACGGGCGACCCCCGGCGGCCTGGGAGCTCGACCGGCCGCCGTACCACCTGGAGACCAACATCCCGGGCGTGTTCGTGGCGGGCGACGCGCGCGCGGAGTCCGCCAAGCGCGTCGCGTCCGCCGTCGGAGAGGGAGCCATGGCCGTGATGCTCGTCCACCGCTACCTGGAGCAGTCATGAGCGGGCAGCCGATGCCGTGCAGCCCGGGTGAGATCAGCTCGCTGTTCCTGTTCGAGAAGCTCTCCCCCGAACAGCTGGGACGGCTGTGCAGCGAAGGCCGGGTGGAGCGGTTCGAGCCGGGCCCGGTCTACACCGAGGGCGATCCGGCGACCTGCTTCTACGTGATGCTCGAAGGCACGGTCGTGCTGTACCGCCGGGTCGGCGCGGACGACGTCGAGGTCAGCCGCACCTCCCAGCGCGGGGTGTACGCCGGGGCCATGCAGGCCTACCTGGGCGACCGGGTGCCGCAGGTCTACAACAACTCGATGCGGGTCACCGAGCCGACGCGGTTCTTCGTGCTGCCCGCCGAGTCGTTCTCGTCCGTCATGCGGGAGTGGTTCCCGATGGCGGCCCACCTGCTGGAGGGGCTGTTCTTCGGCTCGAAGAACACCCAGCGGGCGATCGGCCAGCGCGAACGCCTGCTGGCCCTGGGCTCGTTGTCGGCCGGTCTCACCCACGAGCTGAACAACCCGGCCGCGGCGGCGGTGCGGGCCACCGCCACGCTGCGCGAGCGGGTGGGGAAGATGCGGCACAAGCTGGGCGTCATCGCGTCCGGCGCGTACGACCCGGAAGCCCTCGCCCGGCTGATCGAGATCCAGGAACGCACGGCCGAACTGGTCGCCAAGGCTCCGGTGCTGAGCCCCCTGGAGGCCTCCGACCGGGAGGACGCCCTCGCCGACTGGCTCGACGACCACGACATCCCGGAGGGCTGGCGGATCGCCCCGACGTTCGTCCAGGCCGGGCTCGACGTGGACTGGCTCGAACAGGTGGCGGCCGCCGTCGAGCCGGACATCCTGCCCAGCGCGGTCGGCTGGCTCAACTACACGGTCGAGACCGAGCTGCTGATGGACGAGATCGACGACTCCACCAACCGCATCTCCCATCTCGTCGACGCCGCCAAGCAGTACTCGCAGCTCGACCGTGCCCCCTACCGGGTCGTCGACGTGCACGAACTGCTCGACTCCACCCTGCTGATGCTCTCCGGCAAGATCGGCCCGCGCATCGAGGTCGTCAAGGACTACGACCGCACCCTCCCGGCGATCCCGGCCTACCCGGCCGAGCTGAACCAGGTGTGGACGAACCTGGTCGACAACGCCGTCTTCGCCGTCGACAGCACCGGCGGGGAGGGCACGCTGACCGTGCGGACGGCCCGCGAGGACGACCGGCTGCTGGTGGAGTTCCGCGACACCGGGCCCGGCATCCCGCCGGACATCCGCGAGCGGATCTTCGACCCGTTCTTCACCACCAAGCCGGTCGGCGAGGGCACCGGCCTCGGCCTGGACATCTCCTGGCGGATCATCGTCAACAAGCACCACGGCAGCCTGCACGTGGAGTCCGCGCCGGGCGACACCCGCTTCCAGGTGCTGCTGCCGCTGACCGCCCCCGACCCCGAGAACGCCCACGACGACCCCGCGAACGCCGAGGAGCCCGTATGACCGACGCCGACCCCATCGACCCGAGCGTCCCGCCCAGCGGCGCGGGCTGCGCAGACTGCGACGCGAGCGGCGGCTGGTGGTTCCATCTGCGGCGCTGCGCGAGCTGCGGGCACGTGGGCTGCTGCGACTCCTCCCCCTCCCAGCACGCCACCGCCCACTACAAGGCGACCGGGCATCCCCTGGTGCGCAGCTACGAGCCGGGCGAGGGGTGGTTCTGGGACTACTCCGCCGACGAGCTCTACGAGTCCGGGCCGGAGCTCGCCCCTCCGGTCAGCCACCCCGCCGAGCAGCCGACGCCGGGACCGGCCGGCCGGGTGCCCGCGGACTGGGCGCGCTCACTGCGCCGTTGACGACGCGGGCGGCCTCCGGAGGCTCCGTTCCTGGTCGCGGGCCGCGTCGTCGGCGGCGCGTGCCAGGATGGGGCCGTGCCGCAGACCGTGTCCGCCACTCCGTTCATCGCCCGGGAAGAGGAGCTCGCCCGGCTCTCCGGCGTGCTGGAGCGCGCCCGGGGCGGTGAGGCGCGCGCGGTGCTGATCGCCGGGGACGCCGGCGTGGGCAAGACCCGGGTGCTCAACGAGATGGCGGGGCGCGCCGCGCGCGCCGGCATGACCGTGCTCACCGGGCACTGCGTGGACCTGGGCGACGTGGGCCTGCCGTATCTGCCGTTCACGGAGATCCTGGGCCTGCTCGCCGCGGACGGGCGGTTCGCCGCCGTCCTCGCCGCTCACCCGGTGGTCGACCGGCTGCTCGGCACGGGCACGCACGCCGCGCCGGACGACGCGGGCGCGCCGGCCCGCCCGGACAGCGGCGGGGGGCGGCTGCGGCTGCTGGAGGGCATGGCGTCGCTGTTCGCCGACCTCTCCGAGGTCACCCCGCTGCTCCTCGTCCTGGAGGACCTGCACTGGGCCGACCCGTCCTCGCGCGACCTGTTGCGGTTCCTTCTGAGCCGGGGGTTCCTGCAACGCCCCACGGGCGACGGGTCGGGGCACCGGCTGGCGGTCCTGGCCTCCTACCGCGCGGACGACCTGCACCGCCGCCACCCGTTCCGCCCGCTGCTGGCCGAGCTGGTGCGGCTGCCGGCCGTGGACCGGCTGGAGCTGCGCCCGCTGGCGGACGCCGACGTGGCCCGTCTGGTGCGCGCCCTGCAGGACCGTCCGCTGCCGGAGGCGGCGGTGCGCCGGATCGTGGACCGAGCGGAGGGCAACGCCTTCTACGCGGAGGAGCTGCTGGCGGCCCGGGACACCGAGGCCGGCGGCATGCCCAGCGGGCTGGCGGACCTGTTGCTCATCCGGGTCGAGCAACTCCCCGAAACCGCCCAGCAGGTGCTGCGCACCGCCGCCGTCGCCGGCCGCCGTGTCGACCACGACCTGCTGCGGGAGGCGGTGGGACTGCCCGAGGAGGAGCTGGAGTCGGCTCTGCGGGAGGCGATCGGCCGGCAGTTGCTCGTCGCGGGGGACGACGGCGCGTACGCGTTCCGGCACGCCCTCGCGCGCGAGGCGGTCTACGCCGATCTGCTTCCGGGGGAGAGATCGCGTCTGCACGGCGCGTTCGCCCGGCTGCTGGCCGGCCGGGGGCGCCGCGCCGAGACCGCCGCGGAGCGCGCCCACCACTACCGTGAGAGCCACGACCTGGGCGAGGCGCTCGCCGCCTCCCTGGAGGCCGCCGACCACGCCCGGCGCGTCGGGGCGCCCGCCGAGGAACTCCACCATCTGGAAGCCGTTCTCGACCTGTGGGACTCGGCGCCCGCCGCCGCCCTGCCGTCCGGCGAGGGAGGCGACCGGGTCACGCTGACGCTGCGCGCCTCGGCGGCGGCCGCGCACGCCGGCGAGGCCCACCGGGCGGTCTCCCTGACCCGGGCCGCGCTCGCGGGCGTCGGCCAGGACGCCGACTCCGAGCTCGCCGCGCGCGTGCGTTACACGCTGGCCGGCACCCTCATGGGTGTCGACCGTCTGCAGGCCGCGTTCGCCTACAGCAGCGAGGCGCTGGCGATGATCCCGGCCGAACCGCCGTCGCCGACGTGGGTGTGGGCCGCCGCCACCCACGTCCTGGCGGCACGTCAGGTGGGCGACGTGGCCACCGCCCTGCGGGTCGCCCGGCAGGCCCTGGACGTCGCCGAGCGGCTCGAACTGACCGATGCCCGCGCCGATCTGCTGGTGTCGCTGGCCAACCTGGAGGGCGGCGGCCGTCGCTCCCCCGAGGGCCGGGCCCGGCTGAAGGCGGCACGGGAACTGGCCCGGCGCGGCGGCAACGCCCCGGTGGAGATGCGGGCCCTGTTCTCCCTGGCCATCGGCGCCTACGAGGCCGGGGAGCCGGCGCAGTGCCTGCCCTGGCTGGCCGAGGGCCTGGACCGGGCCCGGCGGGCGGGTCTGCTGTCCTCGCCGTATCCGCTGGAGATGCGCTATCTGCAGCTGCTGGTGCTCTACACCCTGGGCCGGTGGGACGAGTGCCTGCGCACGGCCGCCGACGACCTGGCGGTGCTCCCGGCGTCGGGCGGGTTCGCCATCGGCCCCACCCTGTACGTCGGGCTCGCGCGCGGCGAGCGCGGCGCCGTCGACCGGGCCCATGCCCTCGTCGAGGGACGCCACGACTGGATGGCGGCGCTCGTCGCGGGCATCGTCCTGACCGACGCGGCGGCGCTGAGCGGCGACGCGGAGGCGGCGGTGGCCCGGCTGCGGTCCTCGATCGAGTCCTTGACGGACGAAGCGGGCAGCCGCCCGGACGCGACCGTCCGGCTCACCGCGCTGGCCCTCAGCGCCGTGGCCGACACCGCCGAAGCGGCCCGGCGCGGCGGTGACCACGAAGCGGCCCGCCACTGGTCCGCCGTCGCGGCCGAACTCCTGGAATCCGCGCGGGAGGTGACCGTGCACGGCCAGACAGGGGTGCCGCAGGGCCCCGAGGGGCGCGCCTGGCTGGCCCGGGCCGAGGCCGAGTCCGCCTGGGCCGCCACCGGACCGGACGCGGACGCCTGGGCGAGGACGGTGGAGGCGTTCGGCTACGGCGACGCATACGAACTCGCCCGCTGCCGACTGCGCTACGCGCAGGCCCTGCTCGCGGCGGACCGGCACGAGGAGGCGGCCGCCGAGGCCCGGGCCGCCCGGGAGACGGCCGCACGGCTGGGCGCCGGGCCCCTGGTGGAGCGGGCGGACGCCGTGATCGGGCGCGCTCGCCGGGCCGACGGCCGGCCCACCGCCCGGGACCGTTCGACCGCCCTGACGGCCCGCGAGCGGGAGGTCCTGCGCCTGCTCGCCCTCGGCCGCAGCAACCGGCAGATCGGCGAGGAGCTCTTCATCACCGGCAAGACGGCGAGCGTCCACGTCTCCAACATCCTCGCCAAGGTGGGCGCGGCAAGCCGCACGGAGGCGGTGGCGATCGCCTACCGGGAGCGCCTGATCGCACCGGAGGCCGGCCCGACGGGCTGAACCGCAGCGGCGGGGGGACTCTGACACGGGGACTCCGGCGCGGGGACTCCGACGCGGGGACTCCGACGCGGGGACTCCGACGGGATTGCAAAAAACCCCTCCGAAGAGCCGCGGACGGTAATGGGCCGGGGCCGAGAAGGCCGTTCGCGGGACCCTCAATGGTCCCGGACGGGTCTGTTTACCGCTGGTCACACCGCAGGACACACCCACGACGGGCTCCGCCCTTTCCTTTTTTCTCGCACACGCATACGGTCGAACGCCCGGATTTCTTGAATGAAAGACAGCAATCGCGCCGGAGTTGCGGATCAATTGAACGAACCCCCTCGCGCCGGTCGTACCACTGGGAAAGGTGAATACCAGCGGCTCAGCGAGGGATGACCATGGTCAAGACGCACGTCTCCACGCACGAGTTGGTCGCCGGGAGGTACCGGCTGCTCGACGTCGTCCACCGGGAGACGAACCGCGTCAGCTGGTACGGCGAGTACGTCGAGGACACCGGGGCGGCCCGCCCGTGCCTGGTCACCAGGATCGGGCTGCCCGCCGAACAGGGCGAGGAGAAGGCGCGCCAGGCCGCCGACCGGGTGCTGGGCATGTCGGAGACGATGGCGCGGCTGTGCCCGGGCCGGATCGCCGCGGTCGTCGACGCCGTGGAGGAGGCGGGGTCCCTGTGGACCGTCACCGAGTGGATCGACGGCCTGCCGCTCGGCCAGCTCATGGCGCAGAAGGGCTCGTTCGCCCCCGCGCGGGCCGCGGCGATCGGGCTGCAACTGCTGGACGTCCTGGAGGTCGCGCACGGCGAGGGGATCACCCACGGCGAGCTGAGCCCCGGCCAGGTGTTCCTGCGCAGCCAGGGCCCCCTCGTCCTCACCGGTTTCGGGCTGGCGGGCGCGACGCTCGCCCCGCGCGTGGCCGCGCCGTCGTACGCCTCTCCCGAGCAGGCGCGCGACGAGCGCATCGGCCCGGCG
Source organism: Streptomyces sp. NPDC058291 (assembly GCF_042880855.1). NCBI lineage: Bacteria > Bacillati > Actinomycetota > Actinomycetes > Kitasatosporales > Streptomycetaceae > Streptomyces > Streptomyces sp. NPDC058291. The sequence goes on along the minus strand of NZ_JBHVYK010000023.1, from coordinate 40,845 downwards.
GCCGACCTGTGGGCGCTGGGGGCGATCCTGTACACGATGGTCGAGGGGCGGCCGCCCTACCGGGACCGGGACCGGCCCGAGACCACGCTGAAGGGCGTGGACCGGCTGCCGCTGCGCACCCCCCTGCGGGCGGGTCCCCTCACCCCGACGGTACTGGGGCTGCTGCGCAAGGACTCCCGGGAACGGCTGACCCGCACGGTCGTACGCCAGTCACTCACCCGGGTGCTGGACGACGACCCGCACTCCCTCCTGCCCGCCCCCCGGCTGCGGCGCGTCTGCGCCGCCGCCCGGCACGTGGGTCCGCGGTGGAGCGGCCGCGCCGTGGCGGCCGGGACCGCGCTGGCCGTCGTCACCGTGGCGGTCGCCGCCCTCGTCGTGACCCACCAGTCGCCCGACGGCGACGACACGTCGGCGGGAGGGCCGCAGGCCCGGCCGTCGGCCTCCGCCTCGGCGCCCGGCGAGGACCCGGGCGACAGAGGCTCCGCGACGCCCGCCCCGACGCCCACTCCCACCCCGCCGCCGACGGCCGCGAGCCCGGCCGCGCCGGCCCGCCCGTCCGCGAGCGCGTCGGCGGGCGCTCCGCCCTCCCCCACCGCGACCGCCCTCCCCGAGGGGTTCGGCGTCTACCGGGCGCCCGAGGGCTTCTCGGTCGCCCTGCCCGCGGGATGGAAACGGCTGGAGACGGCGCGGGGCGCCGACCACGCGTACCGCGTCACCTTCGGCGCGCCCGGCGATCCGCGCACCCTCGCGGTGACCTACAGCGAGAGCGCCGGACCCGACCCGGTCGCCGTCTGGCGCGACGACGTCGAGCCGAACCTGAAGAAGGACGACGGTTTCCGCAGGATCGGCGCGATCAGGGCGACGACGTACCTGGGTTACAAGGCCGCCGACATGGAGTGGGTCGCCGACGCCGACGGCGGACAGGAACGGACCTTCGGCCGCGGTTTCCTGCTCGGCGGGGGCCGCAGCTTCTCGCTGCGCTGGACGACGCCCGCGGCGGACTGGGACACGAAGGCCGACCGGCAGGCCCTCGACACGTTCCTGAAGACCTTCCGGCCGAGCCCGGCCGCCTAGCTGGTCTCAGCGACCGGGGCCGGTCGCCGGCTGGTCTCAGCCGTCCGACCGGGACGAGCGGTCCGGCGCCCGCAGCGAGCGCAGTGAGCCGCCGTGCAGGGGCGCCGTGTCCCAGCGGGCGGTGAACGTCCGCTCCGCCAGGGAGCAGGTCACCCGCAGGCGGTGCGGGGTCTCCAGGAAGGCGACGTGCACGGTGAGCGTGCCGGCGTCGGTCCAGCCGCCGCCGACCGCGGTGGGCACCGGTTCCTCGCTCACCCGCCAGCCGCCCGTGGCGGGCAGCGCGAGCCGGAGGTCGCCCTGCTCCTCCGTCAGGCTCAGCGTCCAGCCGTCGGCTCCCTCGGCGACCGTGACGCCGGTCAGTCCCGGCTGGTCGGCGCAGACCCCTGCGACGGGGGCGAACACGGCGCCCGACCAGGCTCCGGCCCCCTGCGGCGGAGCGGGCTCGCCGGGGGCCGGGGGCAGCGCGAGCCGCGCCAGACGCTCGGCCAGGGCCGCGTCGGCCTCCTCGCGGCCGGTCAGCGGCCGCGGCCCGAACGCGGGCAGCAGATGCTCCCAGACGAGGGTGAGCAGGGCCTGCATGTCGCCCGCGGCCGCGGTCGTCGCGATCACGGCGTCCTGCTCTGGCAGGACCAGGCAGAACTGTCCATAGGCCCCGTCGCCGCGGTAGCCGTGCCGGGAGCGCCAGAACTGGAAGCCGTAGCCGCGGTCCCAGTCCCCGCGCTGCGCGCCGTCCGGCGCTCCCGGGTTCGTCGGCACGTGCTCGCGCGTGGCCTCGGCGATCCACTCCCGGGACAGCAGCCGCTGGCCCTGCCACGTCCCCTCGTCCAGAGAGAACTGCCCCAGCCGGGCGATCGCGTCGGTCGTCCCGTGCAGGCCGCTGAAGCCGAGTTCGCGGCCGGACCGGTCGGTCCGCCAGGCGACCTCGCCGAAGCCGAGCGGGTCCAGCAGACGCGGCCGCAGATAGGCGGTGAGCGACTGGCCGGTCACGCGCTGCACGATGGCGGCGAGCGTGTAGGTGGCGGGCTGGTTGTACGCGAACACGCTCCCCGGCTCACGGTCCGGCGGCAGCAGCAGGAAGCCCCGGACGAGGTCGTCGGGGTCGAGGGCGTGCGCCCGGTCGTAGGTCTCCTGCGCGTGCCCGCTCGCCATCGACGCCACATGGCGCACCAGCATCGCCCGGCTGCGCGGGTCGGTGACGTCCGCCTCGAACTCCGGGAAGTACGACACGACCGGGTCGTCGAGGCCGATCAGCCCCTCCGCGACGGCGAAGCCGACGGCCGTGGACGTGAAGCTCTTGCTGAGCGAGTACAGCAGGTGGAGCCGGTCGGGCGCGTACGGCTCCCACCAGCCGGAGGCGACGAGCCGTCCGTGGCGCAGGATCATCAGGCTGTGCGGCTCGACGAGCTCGGCCGACTCGACGGCGTCGAGGAAGGCGAGGACGCCCAGGGCGTCGACGCCCTGGGCGGACGGGGTGCTCGACGGCAGGGCGTGGGCGCTGCTCGAAGGCAGGGGGCGGGCGCTCATGGTCGCATCCTGCCCCGCGCGCACCCCGGCGGTCGACGGGTTTCCGGTCGCGGGGGCCGGCCTGTTTCCCTTCCCGGCTGCCGGGGACTCGGGACCCATGGTGCGAATCGGATACACGATGATGACCGAGCAGGCCGGCCCTCGTGACCTGGTCGACCACGTGGTGCGGGCCGAGGAGGCGGGTTTCGACTTCTCGGTGACGTCGGACCACTACTTCCCGTGGCTGCGCTCCCAGGCGCACGCCCCCTACGCGTGGAGTGTGCTCGGGGCCGCCGCCCAGGCCACGTCGCGCATTCCGCTGATGACGTACGTGACCTGTCCGACGTTCCGCTACCACCCGGCGGTGGTGGCACAGAAGGCCGCGACGATGCAGCTGCTCTCCGAGGGGCGCTTCCGGCTGGGGCTCGGCTCCGGGGAGAACCTCAACGAGCACGTGGTGGGCGGCGGTTGGCCCTCGGTGGACGTGCGACACGAGATGCTGGAAGAGGCCGTGGAGATCATCCGCGCCCTGTTCGAGGGCGGCCACGTCACACGGCACGGCACCCACTTCGACGTGGACTCGGCGCGGCTGTGGGACCTCCCCGACGAGCCGCCGCCCATCGGGATCGCCGTCTCGGGCGAACGCTCGTGCGCCCTCGCCGGCCGACTGGCCGATCTGGTGATCGCCACGGAGCCGAAGCCCGGGCTGCTGGAGTCCTTCGACCGGCACGGCGGCGAGGGCAAACCGCGCGTGGGACAGCTGCCGGTCTGCCACGACGTGGACCGGGACGCGGCGGTGAAGCGGGCGCACGCCCAGTTCCGCTGGTTCGGCAACGGCTGGAAGGTGAACTCCGAACTGCCCCACCCCGACTCGTTCGAGGGGGCGACCCAGTTCGTCACCCCCGACGACGTCGCCGCCTCGATCCCCTGCGGGGACGACCCCGACGACTTCGTCGAGGCCGTACGCCCGTACGCCGAGGCCGGGTTCACGGAGGTCGCCCTGGTGCAGATCGGCGGCGACTCGCAGCCGGCGTACCTGGAGTGGTCGGAGAAGACCCTGCTGCCCGCCCTGCGCGAGGCCTTCGGCTGAGGCGGCGACGCCGCCCGCGCCCCCGCCGCCGCAGAGCGGCCGGGGGTGGCCGGCAGGGGCCGGGGAACAGGGACCGGTGGGCCGCGGGCGGGTCCGGCAAGCATCGCCCACGGTCCCTATAGGCTGCCGGTCGGCGCTTGCTCCGCGCCGATCCCATGTCCAGCAGCCTGCAAGGAGAGTCATCCGTGACCCTGGCGACCGACCTGTCCGAGACGTCCGCCACCGCGTCCGTCGAGGCGCCCGCCGCGCCCCCCGCGCCGCTGTCGGACCTGGTGGCGCGCGACGCACGCGAGTTCGGCGTCTACGCGCGGACCGGCGGGTGGGCCTTCGGCCTGATGGTGGCCCGCAGCGTCCGGCCGGGCGGGCAGAGCGCGGACGGGACGCCGAAGGTGTCGGCCAAGGAGTTCGCGGAGCTGGCCGGCTGCTCCCCCGAGCGCGTCATGCGGTACTACAAGGCGTGGGACCGGGCCGCCGACGACGGCCTGGTCCCGCACTTCGAGGAGCTGTCGCCGGGCCAGGAGGTGGAGCTGCCGGACGCCGAGGTGTGGCTGACCTACTACGTCTCGCGTTCCAGCGCCGCCTCCGAACGCGGGACCGCGATCGCCGAGGCCGCCGAGGCCGCCGGCATCCGCCCGACGAAGGCGCTGGAGGTCGCGGAGAACCCGACCGCCCTGCGGGCCGCGATCCTCGCCGACCCCTCGACCGCCCGCGCGGCCCGCGCCGCCCTCCTGGACCGCATCAAGGAGGACCCGGAGCTGCAGACCGAGTTCGCCCGCGACGTCGTGCGCACCGACGACCTCAAGAAGGCCGTGGCCTCCGAGAGCCGCTCCGCCGACCGCATCGGGTACGTGCGCCAGATCGCCGAGTCCGGCCAGATCAAGACGCCCGCGGGCCAGACGGTGGACGCGCCCGTCGAGCTGCGGCAGGAGGCCGTGCGCCACCTGTCGCTGCTCGACGAGCTCGACGACGACGAGGGCTCCGCGGAGTGGGCGAGCGAGGCCTACGACACCATGAAGAGCCTGGTCGTGGAGACGGTCGAAGCCGACCCCGAACTGCGCGTGCGGGAACGGCGCACGAAGTTCTACAGCAGCCTGCAGCGGGCGACCAGGGTCTTCGAGGAGCTGACCTTCGACGACGTCGAGGCGCAGGAGTTCTACGAGGACGACATGGTGCAGCAGCTGGAGGAGCTCCAGCAGGCCATCGGCAGCTGCATCGCCGCGCTGCGCGGAGCGCAGGGCACCGGCGCACGGGACGCCGCGCCCGCGGCCGGTTAGTCCGGCCGCGGGCGCGGGCGAGCAGGACGGTCCCGGGGCCGGGCGTCGCCGTCCGGGTCAGTTCGTCGTGTAGCGGCGCCTGGTCCACAGGGGCAGCACGAACCAGCACAGCCCGTACCACGAGACCACGCCCGCGACGAGCCAGGGCACGAAGGCGTCGTGGGTGGCCACCCGCAGGATCAGCAGCAGGGAGGCGGTCATGGTGGCGAGCAGCAGGATCAGGCCGACGAGGGTCAGCCTGGACGCCACCTTCACCGCCTGCGGCTTCACCCGCCGCCCGGAGACCAGGCGGTGCAAGGACACGGGGCCTATGAGGGCGCCGGTGGCGCAGGCGCCCAGCACCACGGTCACGATGTAGATGACCTGGTCGATGGCCTGCAGATCGGCATAACGCGGGGTGAACACGACGGTCAGCAGGAAGCCGAAGAGGATCTGCACGCCCGTCTGGGCCACGCGGATCTCCTGGATGAGCTCCCCCCACATCCGGTCGGCTCTCTCCTCCTCGGTCTCGTTGCGCCCCGTGCGCCGCTCAGCGCTCGTCGCCGTGTCCGTCACCTTTACCGTCCTCCCGGTTGCGAGTGGTCCCTCGACCCCCTCCTCACCGCGGGTACCCCGTGAGCGGCGGTTTTCGCAGGTCGCCGCGCATTGTCTACCAGCGTCCCTCGACCTGCTCCTTGATGCGCCGGTCGTACAGGTCGCGGACGGCCGCCAGCGTCTGCCCGGAGAGCTCGGGGAGCCTCGCGGCGGCCGCGTTGGCGCGGGCCTGCTCGGGTGAGCGGGCGCCCGGGATCACCGTGGTCACGCCGGGCTGCTGGATGATCCAGCGCAGCGCGAGCTGGGCCGGGGTGTACCCCTCGGGGGCCAGGGCCGCGAACTCGACGGCGGCCTCGACGCCGGTGGTGTAGTCGACGCCGGAGAAGGTCTCGCCCTGGTCGAAGGCCTCGCCGTGCCGGTTGTAGGTGCGGTGGTCGTTCTCCGGGAAGACGGTGTCCTTGGTGTACTTGCCGGAGAGCAGGCCCGAGGCGAGCGGGACCCGGGCGATGATGCCGACGCCGGCCTCACGGGCCGCCGGGAGCACCTCGTACAGGGGCTTCATGCGGAACGGGTTCAGGATGATCTGCACGCTCGCCACGCCCGGCCGGGCGATCGCGGTGAGGGCCTCGGCGGAGGTCTCCACGCTGACGCCGTAGGCCGCGATGCGCTCCTCCTCGACGAGGGTGTCGAGGGCGTCGAAGACCTCGTCACTGGAGTAGACCGGGGTGGGCGGGCAGTGCAGCTGCACGAGGTCGATCCGGTCGACGCCGAGGTTGCGGCGGGAACGGTCGTTCCAGGCGCGGAAGTTGTCCAGGACGTAGTTCTCGGGGACCTGGTCCGCGCGGCGGCCCATCTTGGTGGCGACCAGCACGTGCAGGTCCGGCCGGCCGCTGAGGAACGCGGCGATGGTCTGCTCGCTGCGCCCGTCGCCGTAGACGTCGGCGGTGTCGAAGAAGGTCACTCCCGACTCGGCCGCCGCCTCCAGCACGGTCAACGCCTCCTTGTGGTCGACGTCCCCCCAGTCGGCGCCCAGCTGCCAGGTGCCGAGACCGACGACGGACGCATGCTGACCGGACCTACCGAATTCGCGCTCTTCCATGGTGTCAGTCTGTCATCCGGGGCCACCCGGCGCGGCTGCGGACGGCCCCGGGAGAGCGCCTCGCGCCCGGATCACTTCCCGGCCGCCGGTCCGCTCGGAAACCCCGGGACCCGGCCGTCGAGGTGCGCCTGCACGGTGGGGCCGTACCGGTCGACGACGTCCTCGACCGGCATCGCCCGCAGTGCGGGGCCTCGCGCGATGCCGAACCTCACGCCGAGGCCGAGCAGGGCGGCGACGGCGAGCTCCGCGCGCACCCCTGCGTCGGGGCCGGTCAGGCGGGCGGCCGGCTTCTCGGTGACCTGGGCGCGGAAGTCGGCGCGCAGGACGTCGCCGTGCTCGCCGTGCAGGGGCGCTAAGGCGATGCGCACCACGGGGTCGGCGCCGCGCTCGCGCCGGCTGACCAGCACGTGCCGGACCATGTGCCGGCCCAGTTCGCCCCGCGGGGCGTCCAGCAGGGCGTCGGCGTCCACCCTGGGTCGGTCTGCGCGGGTGCGGGCGGTCCGGCCGGTCAGTCGCGCGAGGACAGCGACCGTGCGTGCGCGCCGCGGGCCAGCTTCGGCCCCAGCCAGCGCTTGAACCGGCGCAGGGCCTCCAGCCGCCCGGCGGCCCGGTCGAGCCGGTAGTACATCTGGGGCGGCACGTAGGGCAACAGGGGCGAGTGGCGCTGGCCGAGCAGCGCGAACATCTGCTCCGGGGGGAGGTGGATGTAGCGGGTCAGGTTCTCGTACCACTGGGCGCTGTGGCGGGCGGCGCTCTGCGGGGGCAGCAGGGCGGCCTGGCGAACCCGTTCGTAGCGGGCGAGCGCCCCGGGCAGGTCCGGGCCCTGGCGCAGCGCCTCGGCCAGGGCGATGGCGTCCTCGAGGGCCAGGGTGGTGCCGGCGCCGATCGAGTAGTGCGTGGTGTGGGCGGCGTCGCCGAGGAGGACGAGGCGGTCGTGGCGCCAGGTGCGGTTGGTGAGGGTGCGGAAGGTCAGCCAGGGCGAGCTGACGTCGGCGACGGATCGGCCGACGAGGGGATGGCCGTCGAGGATGTGCGCGAAGCGCTTCTCCAGGGCGGCGAGGGTGTCGGCCTCGCTCGCCCGGTCGAGGCCGAGGCCGGCCAGGGTCTCGGGCGCGCACTCGATCACGCAGGTGCTCTGCGCGTCGCTGAAGGGGTAGCCGTAGCACCAGATCCAGCCGTGCTCGGTCTCCACGAAGGCGAAGGTGAAGGAGTCGAAGACCTTGGTGGTGCCGAGCCAGACATAGCGGTTGCGGCCCGGCGTGAGCGTGGCGCCGAAGTCCTTCGCGTAGTGGGTGCGCAGGGCGCTGTGGACTCCGTCGCCGGCCACCACCAGGTCGGCGTCCGGCAGGTCCTCGGCCGTGATCTCGCTCTCGAACTCCAGGCGCACGCCGAGGGCGCGGGCGCGGGCGGCGAGCAGTTCCAGCAGCTTGTGCCGGCCGATGCCGTGCCCCTCGTCCCCGGGCTGACGGGTGGCCAGGTCGCGGACGTGGGCGACGCCCTCGCTCCAGCGCACGGAGTGTTCCTCGATCGCCCGGGCCGACTCCGGGTCGCAGGCGCGGAGCTTGTCGAGCAGTCCCTGCCAGTAGGTGACGCCCCAGCCGTAGGTCGAACCCTCCGGGTTGCGTTCGTGGACGGTGACGTCGTGGGACGGGTCCTGCCGCTTGAGCAGGATGGAGAGATACAGGCCGGCGGGCCCGCCGCCGACACAGACGACCTTCACGCGCACCCCTAGGAGTTACCGCTGGTGGTTGATTGACGACGCAGGGTAGCAGGACCGAGGTCGGCCGCCGGTCGTCCCGAGTGTCCCTTCACGCCACTTTCCGCACGTGAGCCACACCACCGGCGGAACGCGGGTGCGCGAAAGTCCACCGAAAGCGGGGCCCCGGCGCAAAGGAATTGCCCGTTCCGCCTCGGCCGGGGCCATCGCGCGACAAGATCATCTTCGTTCAACACTGCACTACTTGTCATTGATTGTCCGGATCGCGGCCAACCGGTCGGAGGCGATTTCCCCCTCTCTCCCGGCCGCCGATAGGCATGCGGAGTCGTCAACCCAACGCACTCCAGGAGGTCCCGCATGCCGGAACTCACCCGTCGTCGCGCACTCACCGCGGTGGCCGTCGCCGCCGGCGCCCCGTTCGTCGCCGTCCCCGCCGCCCGGGCCGCCGGGTCGCACCACGACCCTCACGGCGGCTCCCACGACTCGCCCGAGCCCTTCGACGAGGTCTACCGGGGCCGCCGCATACAGGGCCGGCCCGCCACCGGGGGCGGCCACCACCACGGCGGCGGTTACGCCGTGTACGTCGACGGGGCGGAGCTGCACGTGATGCGCAACGCCGACGGCTCCTGGATCAGCGTGGTCAGCCACTACGACCCGGTGCCCACCCCGAGGGCCGTCGCGCGCGCCGCGGTCGACGAGCTGCAGGGCGCCCGGCTCGAACCCTTCCCCGCCGGCTGACCGGCCCTGCGCTCTCTTCCCCCCCGCAGCTTTCGTCCTTGGAGCCCGCACCATGACCGTCCGCAAGAACCAGGCGTCCCTGACCTCCGACGAGAAGCGGCGGTTCGTCGCCGCCGTCCTCGAACTCAAGCGCAGCGGCCGCTACGACGCCTTCGTCACCACGCACAACGCGTTCATCGTCGGCGACACCGACAACGGCGAGCGCACCGGCCACCGTTCACCGTCGTTCCTGCCCTGGCACCGCAGATTCCTCCTGGAGTTCGAGCGGGCGCTGCAGTCCGTCGACGCGTCGGTGACGTTGCCCTACTGGGACTGGTCCGCCGACCGCTCGCCCCGCTCGTCGCTGTGGGCGCCCGACTTCCTCGGCGGCAGCGGACGCAGCCGCGACGGCCAGGTGATGGACGGGCCGTTCGCCGCGTCGGCGGGCGCCTGGCCGATCAACGTGCGGGTGGACGGGCGCACTTATCTGCGGCGCGCGCTCGGCGCGGGCGTGCGCGAGTTGCCGACCCGGTCCGAGGTCGACTCGGTGCTCGCGATGGCGACGTACGACATGGCGCCCTGGAACAGCGCCTCCGACGGTTTCCGCAATCACCTGGAGGGCTGGCGCGGCGTCAACCTGCACAACCGCGTCCATGTGTGGGTCGGCGGGCAGATGGCGACCGGGGTCTCCCCCAACGACCCGGTGTTCTGGCTGCACCACGCCTACATCGACAAGCTGTGGGCCCGGTGGCAGCGCCGGCATCCGGGATCCGCCTACCTCCCCGGCGGCGGGACGCCGGACGTCGTCGATCTGCACGAGACGATGAAGCCCTGGAACGACACCGCCCCGGCGGACCTTCTCGATCACACGGCTCACTACACCTTCGACAGCGACTGATTCCTCCCGCCGTTCGCCGGCTGATCGTCTCCGTCCGGTTTGCGGTCCGGGTCACGGGTACCCGCACCGACGTCACCGACGGAAGAACCACGACAGCGCAGGAGGAGACGACCGTGTCGCAGGTCGAGGAATCCATCGAGGTCGGCGTGCCCGTGCACACCGCCTACAACCAGTGGACGCAGTTCGAGACGTTCCCCAAGTTCATGAGCGGGGTGGAACGCATCGAACAGCGGTCCGACACGCTCACGCACTGGGTGACCAGCGTCAACGGCGTGCACCGGGAGTTCGATGCGGAGATCACCGAGCAGATCCCGGACGAACGGGTCGCCTGGACCACCGTGTCCGGCGAGGCCCGGCAGGCGGGGGTGGTGACCTTCCACCGGCTCGACGACGACCACACCAAGGTGATGCTCCAGATGGAGTTCCAGCCGGAGGGCGTCGCCGAGAGCGTCGGCGACAAGCTGGGCTTCGTCAAGCGTCAGACCAAGGGCGATCTGGAACGCTTCAAGGAGTTCATCGAGGAGCGCGGACTGGAGACGGGGGGCTGGCGCGGCGCGGTCCTGTGACGGTCTCGCTCCGGCTCAACCCGCGTCCGCCGTACGGCACTCCGGGTGCCCCCAGCCCTGCGTGTTCTTGGCGATGTCCTCGCCCGCCGCGTAGGAGCGGCCGCACAGACAGCGGCCGGGGAACTTGGCCTTGATCGTGCGGGAGGACGAACCGCCGCTCCGCCGGGACGACTTGTTCCCGGCGGGGCGGCCGTTCTTCTTTCCGGCCGCCTTCGGGGTGTCCGGCGAGGCAGGCGGCTCGGGGGAGCCCCGGTCGCTGCCCGCCGGCTGCTGGACGACGGCCGCCTGGCTGGCGGCGCGGTCGGCGAAGTCGTTGAGCGGGTCGCCGTCCACCTGGTGGGCGGGCACATAGCGGAAGTCGACGGAGCGGCCGTCGAGCAGCTCGTCGATGCGCACGACCAGTTCCTGGTTGGCCACCGGCTTCCCGGCGGAGGTCTTCCAGCCGTTGCGCTTCCAGCCGGGCAGCCAGGTGGTCACGGCTTTCATGGCGTACTGCGAGTCCATCCGGACCTCGAGCGGCACGGTCGGATCGGTCGCCGCCAACAGGCGTTCGAGCGCGGTGAGTTCGGCGACGTTGTTGGTGGCCTTGCCGAGCGGCCCGGCCTCCCAGCGGGTCGGCGCCTCCGCGTCGTCCGCGACCACCCACGCCCAGGCCGCCGGCCCGGGGTTCCCCTTCGAGGCCCCGTCGCACGCGGCCACCACTCGTTCACGCATGCGCACGATCATGCCACGGCCGCCGGCGTCGCCGGCCGCCCGGCTAGGAGACCTCGTCGCTCTGGGGCAGCTCGCCCGCGGTGGTGGTCACGTCGATCACCGAGAAGTTCGCGCCCTGCGGGTCGCTCAGCGCGGCGAAGCGTCCGAACGGGGTGTCCATCGGGCCGAAGCGCAGGATCCCGCCCTGCCCGGTGGCCCTGGCCACGGCCTCGTCGCAGTCGTCGACGGTGAAGTAGACGTTGACGTACGAGGGGACCTCGGGCGGGAAGTCCTCGGTCATCCTCATGCGGCCGAGCACGGTCTCGCCGCCGATGTCGAACATCCGGAAGTCGACCGCGTCGTCCCGCATCTGCTTGGCCGTGTAGGGGAAGACGGCCGGGAGGAACGCGTCCGTCTTCTCGGGATCGCGGGTGAAGACCTCGGCCCAGCAGAACGCGCCGGGCTGCCCGGGCGGGGCCTCGAAGCCCTCGTGGACTCCCGCCTGCCACACCCCGAACACGGCGCCGGCGGGTTCACGGGCGAGGCACATGGTGCCGAACTCGCCGACCTGCATCGGCTCCATCAGCACCTCGCCGCCGTGCTCGCGGATCCTGCCCGCGGTCGCGGCGGCGTCCGGGGAGGCGAAGTACAGGCACCACTGGGACTGTCCCTCCTGGCCGGGCATCGGCGGGACGACGGCGGCCGCCGCCCTGCCGTCGGCGTAGGCCTGGGTGTAGTTCCCGTACTCCGACGTCGACTCGCCGAAGGTCCAGCCGAGGACGTGGCCGTAGAACCGCTTGGCGCCCTCCAGGTCGCTGAACATCGCGTCGGCCCAGCAAGGGGTTCCCTCTGGTCGTACGGCCATCACTACGGCCCTCCTGATGAGATGGGTTCGTCCGGTTCCTCACGCTAGCCACCCGGCCTCCGGCCCGCGCGCCGAACGTCCGGCCGTCGGGCGTGGGCCGCCCGGCCGCGGCGGCGCCTCTCCGAATACCGGTGGACAGCCGGGCGGTCGGCCCCGTCCAATGGCCTGCATGTGCGCTGCTGTGAAGATGCGTCCGGACGAGGTCGACCTCGACGCCCCGCTGGTGGGCCGGCTGGTCGCCGCCCAGTTCCCGCGGTGGGCGGGGCTGCCCGTCCGGCGGCTGCCCTCCTCCGGGACGGAGAACGCGATGTTCCGGCTGGGCGACGACAAGGTGGTGCGGCTGCCCCGCCACCCCGGCGCCGTGGGGAGCGTGGCGCACGAGCAGCGCTGGCTGGCCCGGCTGGGACCCGCGCTGCCGGTGGCGGCGCCGGTGCCGCTGGAGCGGGGCGGGCCCGGTGAGGGGTTCGCCTGGCCCTGGTCGGTCTACCGCTGGCTGGAGGGCCGCAACCCGGTCGCGGGCGCCGTGGACAGGCCGCTGTCGCTGGCGGCGGAGCTGGCGGCGTTCGTCACCGCCCTGCGCGGGATCGATCCGCGCGGCGGACCGCCCAACGACCGGGGTGTTCCGCTGGCCGACCGCGACGGTCCCACCCGCGACGCCCTCGCGCGGCTCGCGGGCCGGATCGACACCGACGCGGTCACCGCACTGTGGGAGCAGGCGTTGCGGGCCCCGGCGCGCACGGCGCCGCCCGTGTGGGCCCACGGGGATCTCTCCCCCGGGAACGTCCTGGTCGAGGACGGACGCCTCGCGGCGGTGATCGACTTCGGCGGGGCCGGGGTGGGCGATCCGGCCGTCGATCTGATCGTCGCGTGGAACCTGCTGCCCGCGTCCGCGCGCGGCGCCTTCCGCGAGGCGGTGGGCGCGGACGACGCCGAGTGGGCGCGCGGCCGGGGCTGGGCGCTGTCGATCTCGCTGATCCAGCTGCCGTACTACTGGGAGACCAATCCGCCGCTGGCGGAGAACTCCCGGCATGTGATCAGGGAGATCCTGGCCGAGTCCCGGGCGCTCGGGGCGCTCCCGCCGTCCGGCGTCTAGGCGCCCTCGTAGGCCTTCCGCAGGGCGGCGAGGTCGAGCTTGCCCATGGCGTACATGGCCCGGGTGGTGCGGACGGCCTTCTCGGGGTCGGGGTCGCTGATCATCTCGATCACCCCGTCCGGGATGACCTGCCAGGACACTCCGTACCTGTCCTTCAGCCAGCCGCACGGGCCGGGCTCGCCGCCGTTCTCGGTGAGCCTGGCCCAGTAGTGGTCGACCTCCTCCTGGTCCGCGCAGTGGATCTGGAAGGAGATCGCCTCGCTGAACGTGAACTGCGGGCCGCCGTTGATGCCGACGAACCGCTGTCCGTTGGCCGTGAACTCCACGGCCAGCACGGAGCCCGCCGGGCCGGGGCCGGCCTCGTTGTAGCGGCCGACGGCCCCGATGGAGGAGTTCTTGAAGATCGAGACGTAGTAGTGGGCGGCTTCCTCGGCCTGGCCGTCGAACCAGAGACACGTGGTGAATCCGTCGGTGGTCATCGGTACCTCCTGGGCGTGGGACGCGGTCTTCAGTGTCGACTGCCGCGAGCCCCGGAACTCATCGGCCGCGCCGCCCGCTCTTTCGACGGGCCGGGCGGCGGCCGTTTTGAAGGACGGGCTCCGGCAGGTCGAGCGTTCCGGCAGGTCGGGCGTTCCGGCAGGTCGGACGGGAAGCCCCGGAGCGCTCTGCCCGTGGCGAATCTGCCGCGGGCAGAGAAACGGCGTCCGGACGTCGTGCGCGGTCGACAGTGGAGTCGACGGCATCCACGCCACGACGAGGAGAACCGATGACCCCACTGACCACCTTCGCCCCCCGGGCCGAGGAGGGCGACACGGCGCCCACCCGGTTCGACGACCAGCTCGCCGCCCAGCTGCTCGGCCGCCGCATCGTGCTGCTGGGCACCCAGGTCGACGAGGTCTCCGCCAACCGGGTCTGCTCCCAGCTGCTGATCCTTTCGGCGGAGGACCCGCGGACCGACATCAGCCTGTACATCAACAGCCCGGGCGGATCGGTGCACGCGGGACTGGCGATCTACGACACGATGCAGCTGATCCCCAACGACGTCTCGACGCTCGCCATGGGCTTCGCGGCCAGCATGGGCCAGTTCCTGCTCAGCGTCGGCGCGCCCGGCAAGCGGTACGCGCTGCCGAACGCGCGGGTCATGATGCACCAGCCGTCGGCCGGGATCGGCGGCACCACCGCGGACATCGAGATCCAGGCCGAGAACCTGGAGTTCACCAAGCGGACGATCGAGCGGATCACCGCCGAGCACACCGGCCAGTCCCCCGAGACGATCTCCAGGGACGGGGACCGGGACCGCTGGTTCACGGCCGAGCAGGCCAGGGAGTACGGCATGGTGGACCGGGTCGTGGAGTCCCTCGCGGACGTCCAGCCCACCGCCTCCAAGCGACGGATGGGGCTGTGACATGGGGACCTACACGATTCCGAACGTGGTCGAGCGGACCCCGCAGGGGGAGCGGTCCTACGACGTGTTCAGCCGGCTGCTGTCCGAGCGGATCATCTTCATCGGCACGGAGATCGACGACGGCGTCGCCAACGTCGTCATCGCGCAACTCCTCCATCTGGAGTCGTCGGCCCCGGAGAGCGAGATCGCGATCTACCTCAACTCGCCCGGCGGCTCGTTCACCTCGCTGATGGCGATCTACGACACGATGACGTACGTCCAGGCCCCGATCTCGACGTTCTGCGTCGGACAGGCCGCCTCGACCGCCGCCGTGCTGCTGGCGGGCGGGGATCCCGGCAGGCGGTTCGTGCTGGAGCACGCGCGGGTGCTGCTCGGACAGCCCGCGAGCGGCGGCCGGCAGGGCACCGTGTCGGACCTGACGCTGCAGGCGAAGGAAATGGTCCGCATCCGCTCGCAGGTGGAGGAGGTGCTGGCCCGGCACACCCGGCACGACATCGCGACGCTGCGCGCCGACATGGACCGCGACAAGGTGTTCACGGCCCAGGAAGCGGTGGCCTATGGGCTGGCCGACGAGGTGGTGAGCCGGCGTCTCGTCACGGTGTGAGACGCCGGCCCGCGGGGCGCGTCAGGCGGCCAGGCAGAGCCCGTCGTAGGACGAGGTGGTCGTGGTCGTCGTACGGCTTCGCACGGAATGCCGGCCGGCGAGCCTGATCAGCTCTCCCTGGGCCTGGGCCAGCAGATCGCCCAGGCTCAGGCCGAGGGCCTGGGCGGCGGCCGCGAGGACCTCCGAGGAGGCCTCCTTGCGGCCGCGCTCCACCTCCGAGAGGTAGGGCATGGAGATGCGGGCGGAGTCGGCGACGTCCTTGAGGGTGCGCTCCTGCGCCTGACGTTCGCGGCGCAGGACGTCTCCGACCAGGTCGCGCCACAGGGGCTCCCGCGCGACGGGCCGGGAGGCGGCGGGGGCGGGGACGGAAGCGGGGACGCCCGGGCGCGCGGCAGGCGGGCGCAGCGGGATCACGCGGGCTCGGTTCGGCGCTTGGTTGCTCACCTCTCAAGCCTAGGAGCGCCGGTCGGCCCCGCAAGAGCGCGGTATTGCGCCCTCGGTGGAATCGGCGGGTGCGATCGAGGACACTTCTCGGGGAGCGGCCCTCCGGGAATTCGTTCGTGATTCGTACGCATGGGTCGGCGAGGAGCGGGTACCCGCCCCCCGAAGGGGCGTGTACCCGTGTGCTCGCTCACAGACCGAGAGCACCAGACGCCGAACCGTGACTGTCGAGGGAGAGACCATGCAGACCGCCGTGAACCGGTCGGAGGCAGAGGTCGTCGAGGGCGGCGTCGCAGCCGGCAACGACAGCACACCGCTGCCGGGCATCGAGGCGCCCCGCAGCATCGCTCCGCGCGACGCCCGCGAGCTGTCACGACAGTTCTTCCGGCGACTGGCCGTGCTGGAAGAGGGCACGCACGAATACCAGTACGCGCGCAACACGCTCATCGAGATGAACATCTCCCTGGTGCGCTTCGCGGCCGGCCGGTTCCGTGGCCGCGGGGACGACATGGAGGACATCGTCCAGACCGGGATGATCGGCCTGATCAAGGCCATCGACCGGTTCGAGGTGGCCCGCGAGGTGGAGTTCACCTCGTTCGCGCTGCCGTACATCGTCGGCGAGATCAAGCGCTTCTTCCGGGACACGACCTGGGCGGTGCACGTGCCGCGGCGGCTGCAGGAGCTGCGCGTCGAACTCGCCAAGGCGCGGGACGAGCTCGCCAGCCGTCTCGACCGGGAGCCGACGGTCGCCGAGCTGGCCACCCTGATGAACGTCACCGAGAGCCAGGTGGTCGAGGCGCAGATCGCCGCCAACGGCTACAACTCCTCCTCCCTCGACGCCGCGCTCACCGGCGACGGCCCGGAGAACGGCGAGGCGGTCCTCGCCGACTTCATCGGCGTGGAGGAAGAGGGACTGCGCCTCGTCGAGGACTACCACTCGCTCGCCCCGCTCATGGCGGAGCTCAGCGAGCGGGACCGGCAGATCATCCACATGCGGTTCGTCGAGGAAGCCACTCAGGCGGAGATCGGCGAGCGCCTCGGCTGCTCCCAGATGCACGTCTCCCGCCTGATCAAGCGGATCATCGCCCGACTGCGCCAGGGCATGCTGGGCGAGCTCGGCTGCGCCTGACGAAGCGGCGGGACGGACGGTCGGCCCGGCCGAGAGCGCGCCGGCCGACGAAGGCGCGCGGCCGGCCGCAAGGCGGCCGCAGCGGCGTGCCGCGCGACGCGGCGCCGAGGCTGGTGAAGGCATGGCCGCGTCCGTACCGAGCGCATAACGCGTCCGTACCGCGAGCACATGGTGCGGGGCGGTCGACGGCACGGCACGGCCTGCGCGGTCGCTGAGGCGCCGCCGGGGACGTCACGGAGGCGCCGCGAAGGTGTGGGGCATGAGCGCCCCACCGACCTAGGCTTCGAACGTGAGCACGGCGCGGACGCGCTTGCCGACCGGTACGCGCTCGGCGGTGACCTCCGCCGCCACCGCGTGCACGATCTCCAGACCGTGCCGGCCGACCCGATGGGGGTCCTTGGGGAACCGCATGGGGAGCGCGTCGCTGCTGTCGTAGACGCACACCGTGACGGAGGCGTCCGTGCCCTCCAGCTCCAGGATGTACGGGCCGTTGCTGTGCCGGTCGGCGTTGGTCACCAGTTCGCTGACCACGAGCATCACCTCGCCGCTGACCCGGTCGCCGACCGTGGCGCACCACTCGGTCCTGAGCTGGTCGACGAAGTGGGCGGCGAACGCACGGGCCTCGGCGATGCAGCCGGGCTCACCGGTGTAGTGCGCAGCCCGCCTCAGCGGTTCCACGGGTACATCGAAACCAATCGGTATCACTGCCCCGTCCAGGTGCTCGATGTGCTCGATCATGCGTTTCTCTCTAGGAGGCCGGACTGGCCGGACGCTGCTGTGCACCAATGCTCGTACCCCGTGTCGCGCCGTGCAGTCCCCCTCATTTATCACCTTCCGCACACGACGACCATGGGATGCCTCACACTGCGGCGTGATCGCGGCCGGCCGCCGACCGGTCGCGAACGGCCTTCCCGGCAGGCGCGTCCCGCCGGCCCTGCCCAGCGTGACGGAGTGCGTCCGCGCAGCCCCCATGACCAGGCAGTCTCCCGCCACGGGTGGGACGGGCGATCTTCGGCCTTCCGGGCACCCGGGGGTCGGCGGGAAGGGGGAGGGGTCGGAGCGGGGGCGCGGGCGCGGCCGAGGCGCCGGGCGTCAGCCGAGGCGCCGGGCGTCAGCCGACGGGGAGGACGAGGGCCGGCACGGTGCGCTGCATGCGGAGGGCGTCGACGGACTCGGCGAGCAGTTCGTATTCGGTGGTGTCGTCGCTGACCGCGATGCGGACCAGCCGGCCGCCCGCCAGCTCGTCGGCCACCAGCTCCTGCCGGTCCAGGTCGGCGCACCAGGCCCGCAGCAGCGCGGGCACGTCGCGCACGGTGTCGGCGACCGGCACCAGCGCGCCCGCCGGGAAGTGTTCGCTCTCGGGCTGCGGATCCAGCCGTTCGGCCATCCAGGAGGCCCTGTCCCGCAGCCACCACAGGGCGAGGGCCAGCGTCGGGGCCCGGTAGGTCCCGAGCGGTACGCCGATGCGTCGGCCGTCGCAGACGCCGTACGCGGTGACATGGCACAGGAATTCGTCGTGCACGTCCCTCTCCCCCGGTGCTCGTTTGCCGGTGGTGCCTCGCTTTCCGTGCGGCTCCTGTGGGTGAACTCGTCCCTGACGTTCGAGTATGTTCACTACTCAAACACTGTCACCATGTCTTTTTGGCCAGTCTCTTGGCATATTCCCTGCCGTTCATGGCCGGAATGCGGCGGGCCCCCGGGGAAGCCGCCCTTACCCGTCAGGTAATCGACCTCGGCGGCCGACGCGGGCACGCTGGTCACACCGGATCGCGGAAACCGCCGAACCGGGTTCTGACCAGTAAGAACGACCTCGACGGAGGCTGATTTCCCCATGTCCGCGAACACCGACCGTTACGAGAACGCCGTCGCCCGCTACTTCGAGGCCTGGAACGCCCACGAGGCCAAGGCTTTGGCCAAGGCTGTCGACGCAGCGTGGGCGGAGGACGGCCGCTACACCGACCCGCTCGCCGACGTCGTCGGCCACGAGCAGATCGCGGCCGTGGTCGACGCGGCGCACGCGCAGTTCCCGGGCTTCTCCTTCCGTCTCGCCGGCGCGGTCGACGGACATCACGACACCGCCCGCTTCTCCTGGGAGCTGGTGAGCGACACGGACGGTTCGGCGCCGGTGGCCGGATCCGACGTCATCACGCTGGACGCACAGGACCGGATCACGTCCGTCCTCGGATTCCTCGACCGCGTGCCCGCCGCAGTCTGACGGTCCGGCAGCGATGAATTCCTCCGGTCGCGGCGGTCCACAGGAACAGGGATCACCGCGACCGGAGGACGTCATGAGCGCGAACGGAACCACAAGCGGAACTCCGAACGCCGAATTCACGGCCGTCCTGCGCAAGAGCCCGGCGCGCGGCGGCTGGACCTATGTCGTATGGCCGCAATCCGTCGCGTTCTTCGGCACCCGGGGACTGGTCAAGATCCGCGGAACGGTGGACGGGCATCCGTTCCGCGAATCCTTCATGGCCCTCGGCGACGGCACCCACGAACTCCCCGTCAACGCGCCGGTGCGCAAAGCCGTCGGAAAGCAGGAGGGCGACTCGGTGACCGTCCGGCTGACGGAGCGGCTCAGCCGTTGATCACCGCGTCGATCCGGGCCAGCTCCGCGTCCTCGAAGTCCAGCCGGTCCAGGGCGCCGACGCTGTCCTCGATCTGCCGGGCGCTGCTCGCGCCCACCAGCGCCGAGGTCACCCGGCCGCCGCGCAGGACCCAGGCCAGGGCGAGCTGGGCGAGGGACTGGCCGCGGGACTTGGCGATGTCGTCCAGGGCGCGCAGCTTGCCGACGAGCTCCTCGGTGAGCGCCTCGGAGTTCAGGAAAGGGCTGTCGCTCGCGGCCCGCGAGTCCTCCGGGATGCCGTTCAGGTAGCGGCCGGTCAGCAGGCCCTGCTCCAGCGGGGAGAACACGATCGAACCGACCTGGAGCTCGTCCAGGGCGTCGAGCAGGCCCTCGGTCTCCGGCCGGCGGTCCAGCATCGAGTACCGGGGCTGGTGGATGAGCAGCGGGGTGCCCAGTTCGCCGAGGATGCGGGCCGCCTCCCGGGTCTGCTCCGCCGAGTAGTTGGAGACGCCGACGTAGAGCGCCTTGCCCTGCTGGACCGCGGAGTGCAGGGCGCCCATCGTCTCCTCCAGAGGAGTCTCCGGGTCGGGGCGGTGGGAGTAGAAGACGTCCACGTAGTCCAGCCCCATGCGGCGCAGGCTCTGGTCCAGCGAGGACAGCACGTACTTGCGCGAGCCCCACTCGCCGTACGGGCCGGGCCACATCAGGTAGCCGGCCTTGGTGGAGATGACCAGCTCGTCGCGGTACGCGCCGAAGTCGGACTTCAAGAACCCGCCGAGCGCGGACTCGGCGGCGCCGGGCGGCGGGCCGTAGTTGTTGGCCAGGTCGAAGTGGGTGATGCCGAGGTCGAAGGCGCGGCGCAGGATGGCCCGCTGGGTCTCGACCGGGCGGTCCGGGCCGAAGTTGTGCCACAGGCCGAGCGACAGCGCGGGGAGCTTCAGGCCGCTGCGTCCGGTGCGCCGGTAGGGCATGTCCGCGTAACGGTCGGGGTGTGCGGTGTACAACGCGACTCCAGGAGGGGTTGGCACGGGGTTCGGGTCCGGGAAGATCTTTCTCGCGAACCGTCTCCCACTCTCGTCCGCCTGCGGACAGTGGTCCAACAGAAGAATGCGATGGGATTCAGCGGCTACGCTTCTCAATCATGGAACTGCGCCACCTCCAGCACTTCGTCGCCGTCGCCGAGGACCAGCATTTCACCCGGGCCGCCGAACGCCTGATGGTCTCCCAGTCGGGGCTGTCGGCGTCGATCCGGGCGCTGGAGCGGGAGCTGCGCGCGCCCCTGTTCGTGCGGACCACCCGCAGGGTGACGCTGACCGAGGCGGGGCGGGCGCTGCTGGCCGAGGCGGAACGGGTCCTGGCGCAGGTGCGGGCGGCCCATGAGGCGGTGGCCGCCGTGCAGGGCGTGGTCCGCGGCACCCTCTCGGTGGGCGCCGAGCAGTGCATCGCCGGGGTGCACGTGGCCGGGCTGCTGGCGGAGTTCCGGCGGCGCCATCCCGACGTGGAGATCCGGCTGCGCCAGACCGGCTCGGGAGCGCTCGGCGAGGAGGTGACGGCCGGCCGGCTCGACCTGGCCTTCGCCTACCGCACCCAGACGGACACCGATCAGCTGCGCTGCGTGCCGCTGGCCGCCGAGCCGATGTACGTGCTGTGCCATCCCGACCACCGCCTCGCCGGAGCGGCGGCGGCGCTGACGCCCCAGGACCTGTCCGGCGAGGTGTTCGTCGACTTCCACCCCGACTGGGGCCCGCGCCGCGCCACGGACGCCGCGTTCGCCGAGGCGGGGGTGCGGCGCACGGTCGCGCTGGAGGTCAACGACGTGCACGATCTCCTGGACCTGGTGCACGAGAACCTCGGCGTCGCGGTCGTGCCGCGACACTTCCGGCACAAGCGCGAGGCCCTCACCGCCCTGCCCCTCGAGGGCACGGGCGAGGCGGCCTACGAGACGGTCGCCCTGCTGCCCCCCGCGCGGGCGACCAGCCCGGCGGCCAGGGCGCTGATGGGGCTGCTGGAAACGGGGGGCGCGTGAGCGCGGGGTGGGCCATGGTGGACGTATGCATGCCAAGGACATCCTCATCGACGGGTTCAACCGCATCCAGGAAGAGGTCCGCGCCGCCGTCGAGGGTCTGGACCCCGACGGCCTCGACGCCCGGCCGGCCGCCGGGGCCAACTCGATCGCCTGGCTGGTGTGGCATCTCACCCGGGTCCAGGACGACCACGTCGCCGACGCCTTCGGCCTCGACCAGGTGTGGCTGACCCAGGACTGGGAGAAGCGGTTCGGCCTGGACCTGCCGGGCCGGGACACCGGCTACGGCCACAGCGTCGCGCAGGTCGCGAAGGTCCGGGTGCGCGAGGGCGCGCTGCTGACCGGATACCACGACGCCGTGCACACGCAGACCCTGACCGCGCTCGGCGCGCTCAAGGCGGCGGATCTGGAGCGCGTCGTGGACGAACGCTGGGATCCGCCGGTCACGCTGGGCGTGCGGCTGGTCAGCGTCCTGTCCGACGATCTGCAGCACGTCGGACAGGCCGCCTACGTCCGCGGGCTCCTTCAGAGAGCGGCCGCGTAACCCGGCAGGACGACGTCCTCGATGAGGGCCCTGCGCTCGTCGAACGGGATGAACGCGCTCTTGAGGGCGTTCACCGTGACCGTGCGCAGGTCCTCGACGCCCCAGCCCGCCTCCTCGACCAGCAGCGCCATCTCGCGGGTCATGGTGGTGCCGGAGACCAGGCGGTTGTCCGTGTTGAGGGTGACGCGGAAGCCGAGGTCCTTCAGCGCGGTGATCGGGTGCTCGGCGATCGATGCGGCGGCGCCGGTCTGGAGGTTGGAGGTGGGGCACATCTCCAGCGCGATCCGGCGGTCGCGCACCCAGCCGGCGAGCCGACCGAGCTTGCCGTCCACGATGTCGTCGGTGAGGCGCACGCCGTGGCCGATGCGCTGGGCGCCGCACACCTGGAGGGCCTGGTGGATGCTGGGCAGGCCGTGGGCCTCGCCGGCGTGGATCGTGAACGGGACGCTCTCGCGGCGCAGGTACTGGAAGGCGTCGAGGTGGTCGGCGGGCGGGAAGCCGTCCTCGGCGCCGGCGATGTCGAAGCCGACGACGCCCGCGTCCCGGAAGGCGACCGCGAGGTCGGCGGCCTCGCTCACCCGGTCGAACATGCGCATGCCGCAGAGCAGGGTGCCGACCCGGACCGGGGTCCCGGCCGCCGCCGCCTTCGCCATGCCGGCCGCGAGGCCCTCCTGCACGGTCTCCACGACCTCGGCGAGGCTCAGCCCGCCGTTGACGTTCAGCTCGGGGGCGTAGCGGACCTCGCCGTAGACGACGCCGTCCGCGGCCAGGTCGAGGACGTACTCCTCGGCGGCCCGCAGCAGGCCCTCACGGGTCTGCAGGACGGCGAGGGTGTGCTCGAAGGTGGCTATGTACCGCACCAGGTCGCCCGAGTTGGCGGCCTCGAAGAACCAGGCGGCCAGCTCGTCGGGGTCGGTGGTGGGCAGGGGGTGACCGACCGCTTCGGCGAGCTCGACGACGGTGGCGGGGCGCAGGCCGCCGTCGAGGTGGTCGTGCAGGACGGCCTTGGGGAGCCGGCGGAGGGTTTCGGTGTCGATGCGGGGCGCGGTCATGTGCGTGTTCCTCGGCGAGTGGTTCGGCGGGCGGTGCTCAGGCGGTGGCCGGCTGGAGCAGGTCCCAGCGGTTTCCGTACAGGTCCTGGAAGACGGCGACGGAGCCGTACGGCTCGTGCCGGGGCTCCTCCAGGAAGGTGACGCCGGCGGCGAGCATGCGGGCGTGGTCGCCGGCGAAGTCGTCGGTGTGCAGGAAGAACCCGACCCGGCCGCCGGTCTGGTCCCCCACCCGGGTGCGCTGGGCCTCGCCCTTGGCGCGGGCCAGCAGCAGCCCGGCGCCGTCCTGGCGGTCCCCCGGCCGCACGACGACCCAGCGGGCGCCGTCGGGGCGGGGCTCGTCCTCGACGAGTCGGAAGCCGAGCGCCTCGGTGTAGAAGCGGATCGCCTCGTCGTAGTCGTCGACGACGAGGGTGACCAGGGCGATGCGACTCATCGGGACCTTTCGCAGGCGGTGCGCGGAGCGATCCGGAGAACTTTCCGGAGGGTGGATCGACGGGTGAGGTTATACGTAAAACCTACCTGATGCCAGTCTCCTCCGAAGGGAGCGCCGCAGATGCCGCGGCGTGGCGGGATCGACGGCGGGGTGGGCGACCGCGGGGTGGCGGCATCGACCGCGGAGTCGCGGGATCGACCGCGGGGTGGCGGGATCGACCGCGGGGTGGGGGGATCGACGGAACGCGGTCGCCGGCCTCGGGCCGGCCCGTGACGGTCAGTCCCGTCGGTCCCGGCCGGCCGCGAGGTGGACCGCGTCCAGGCGCTCCCGCTCCTCCTCGGTGAGGCGCAGGGCCCCCGCGGCCACGTTCTCGGCCAGATGAGCGGGGTTCCCGGCGCCCGGCACGGCCAGAACGTGCGGACCCCGGCCGAGGCTCCAGGCGAGCCGGACCTGGGCGGGCGACGCCCCGTGGGCGCGGGCGACGGCGAGGACCGCTTCGTCGTGGGCGGTGGTCGCCCCGTGGGCGCCCGCGCCGCCGGCGATGGCGAAGAAGGGGACGAAGGCGATGCCCTGCTCACCGCAGAGGCGCAGGACCTCCTCGGTCGCCGGGCGGTGATCGCCGAGGCCGTAGCGGTTCTGCACGCTCGCGACCGGGGCGACGGCCTGCGCCTCGGCCAGATGGCGGGGCTCGACCGAGGAGAGGCCGAGATGGCGGATCAGGCCCGCCTCGCGCAGCTCGGCGAGCGCGCCGAAGTGCTCGGCGACCGACTCCTGCCCCATCCGCCGCAGATAGACGAGGTCGAGGTGGTCCCGGCCGAGCTGGCGCAGGTTCTCCTCGACGTGGCCGCGCAGGTCCTCGGGGCGGGCGGGGTCGCCCCACTCCCCCCGGTAGTCGCGGAACGGGCCCACCTTGGCCGCGATCAGCAGGTCGTCCGGGTACGGGGCCAGCGCGCGGGCGATGAGCTCGTTGGCCGAGCGCAGGGCGGAGAAGTAGAAGGCGGCGGTGTCGATGTGGTCGACGCCGAACTCGACCGCCTTGCGCAGCACGGCGAGGGAGCGGTCGCGGTCGGCGGGGGCGCCGAGGTGGAAGGCGGCGCTGCCCGTCAGCCGCATCGCGCCCAAGCCGATGCGGTTGACGGTCAGGTCGCCGATGTTCCAGGCGCCCGCGGCGTCCGCGGTGATCGTCGCGGTGCTCATCCCGCGAGTCTGGCACGCACCGCGCGCCCCGTCGGGGCGCACCCGTAAGCCGCGCCCCGTCGGGGCCCCGGCCGCGCTCACCGGCGGCGGTGTGCGCGACGGGATCGCCCACCATCCCTCTCGGCGACTTCGGGGACGCCCGTCGTCCAGCCCCGGCGGCCCGGTTCGCGCGGTTCAGCTCAGCGGCTTCTCCAGCACCGCCTTGCGGTGGCTGAACGTCTCGATGGAGTAGCGCCCGTGGTAGCTGCCCATGCCGCTCTCGCCCACACCGCCGAACGGCAGGTCGGAGACGGTGAGATGGGCGAGCGGCAGACCGAGGCCGAGGCCGCCGGAGGAGGTCTCGGCGGCGACCCGGTCGCGGGTTTCGTCGGAGTCGGTGAAGACATAGAGGGCGAGGGGCTTGTCGCGGTCGTTGATGAAGCCGATCGCCTCGTCCAGATCCTCGACGGTGACGATCGGGAGGATCGGACCGAAGATCTCCTCCCGCATGACGGGCGACTTCGGGTCGACGTCGGCGAGCACGGTCGGCGCCAGGTACTTGTCGGCGCGGTCGGCGCCGCCGCCGACCACGACGCGGCCGGAGTCGAGCAGAGCGCTGAGCCGGTCGAAGTGGCGTTCGTTGACGATGCGGCCGTAGGCGTCGGAGGTCTGCGGGTCGGCGCCGTACAACGTCTCGACCGCGCTCTTCAGCAGGGGTTCGAGGGCGGCGGCCGTCCGCGGGTCGGTCAGGACGTAGTCGGGGGCGACGCAGGTCTGGCCGGCGTTGAGGAACTTGCCGCGGGCCAACCGCTCGGCGACCACGGTGAGATCGGCGTCGCGGTCGATGAACGCCGGTGACTTTCCGCCGAGTTCTAGGGTGACCGGGGTGAGGTGTTCGGCGGCGGCCCGCAGGACCACCCGGCCGACTGTCCCGTTGCCGGTGTAGAAGATGTGGTCGAAACGCTCGGCGAGCAGGGCGGTGGTCTCCGGGATCCCGCCTTCGACGACGGCGACCGCCTCGGTGTCGAGGTGGGCCGGCAGCAGGCGGGCCAGGGCGGCCGAGGTGGCGGGCGCGAGCTCGCTGGGCTTGACGACCACCGCGTTGCCGGCGGCGAGGGCGCCGACCAGCGGGGCGAGCAGGAGCTGCGCGGGGTAGTTCCAGGGCGCGATGACCAGGACAACGCCGAGCGGCTCGACCAGGGTCCACGCGCGGGCGTCGGCGCCGAGGTGGGCCGGGACCGGGGCGGCCTCCGGGGCCAGCCAACCGTCCAGGTGCTCCAGGGTGTGGTCGATCTCGCGGACCGTGAAGTCGATCTCGGTGCGGTAGGCCTCGGCGGAGCTCTTGCCGAGATCGGCGTGGAGGGCGTCGGCGAGCTCGGCGCCCTGCTCCGTGAGCAGAGCGCGCAGCCGGCGCAGTTGGTCCGTGCGCCAGGCGACGGGCTTGGTGCGGCCGGTGCGGAAGGCGGCGCGCAGTCGGGCGACGACGTCGGCGGGCTGCTCGGAGGTGGCTGCTGCGGCTGCGGTGGTCACGGTGCCTCGCTGGGGTGCACGGGCCTTTCGGCCCTGGATGTATGGGCTTCGCGGCCCTGGGTGTGCGGGCGTTTCGGCCCTGTTCGTCGGACGAGCGGTCAGCTCGATGTATATGCCAACCTTTCCGCGCCGCCGGGCATTCCCGGAGCGGCTACCTGTCCGGATCGGCGAGCAGCGCGCGCCGGCGCGACCGCAGGAAGGCGCGTTCCGCCGGGTTCTCGCTGAGCGCGAGGGCCGCCTCGTAGGCCGCCGCGGCCTCGGTGGCGCGGTCGAGGCGGCGCAGCAGGTCGGCGCGGACGGCGTGCCACACGCGGTAGCCGTGGAGGGCCAGGGCGTCGACCAGGTCCAGGGCCCGGCGCGGGCCCTCCGTCTCGGCCACGGCGACCGCCCGGTTCAGGGCCACGACCGGGCTCGGCGCGACGGCCATGAGCTGGTCGTACAGGCGCAGGACCTGACGCCAGTCGGTGTCCTCGGCGCTCGGCGCGTCGCTGTGGACGGCCTGCACCGCCGCCTGGATCTGGTACGGCCCGGGCCGGTTGCGGCGCAGACAGCGCCGGACGAGCGCCTGTCCCTCGGCGATCAGGTCGCGGTCCCAGCGGTCGCGGTCCTGGGCGGGCAGCGGCACGAGCGCGCCGTCGGCGTCCTCGCGCGCCGCACGGCGCGCTTCGACGAGCAGCATCAGCGCCAGCAGCCCGGCGGCCTCGGGCTCGTCCGGCATCAGCTCGGTCAGCAGCCGGCCCAGGCGGACGGCCTCCGCGCACAGGCCGACGTCGCCCTCGTAGCCCTGGTTGAAGATCAGGTAGACGACGGCGAGCACGCCGGCCAGCCGGTCGGGCAGGTCGGCGTCGCGGGGCACCCGGTAGGGGATGCGGGCGTCGCGGATCTTGGCCTTGGCGCGGACCAGTCGCTGCGCCATGGTCGGCTCGGGGACGAGGAAGGCGCGGGCGATCTGCGCGGTGGTGAGGCCGCCGAGGAGGCGCAGGGTCAGGGCGACCTGCGCCTGCGGGGCGAGCGCGGGGTGGCAGCAGGTGAAGACCAGGCGGAGCCGGTCGTCGCGCGCGGGACCCTCCTCCACGGGACGGTCGGCGGCGTACAGCAGGGCGGCCTCGGCGTGGCGGGCGGCCCGGGTGGACTCCCGGCGGAGCCGGTCCACGGCCCGGTTGCGGGCGGTGGTGATGATCCACCCCGCCGGGCTGGGCGGCACCCCGGTCCGCGGCCAGCGCCGCACGGCCGTCGCGAAGGCGTCCTGGACCGCTTCCTCGGCGAGGTCGATGTCGCCGAGGAAGCGGACCAGGACGGCGACCGCACGGCCGTACTCCGCACGGAAGACGGCCTCGACGTCGGTGGTGTCCGGCATCGCTCAGTGGGCGTCGGCGAAGGGGCGCACCTCGATGGGCAGGGTGGTGGCCAGAGCCGCCTTGCGGCCCCACTCCAGGGCCTCGTCCAGATCCGCGGCCGTGATCAGGCACAGACCGCCGAGGTACTCCTTGCCCTCGGCGTACGGCCCGTCGGTGACGACCACGTCGCCGTCGCTGGGCCGCAGCACCGTGGCCGTCTCCGGTCCGTGCAGCCCGCCGGCGAAGACCCAGGCGCCGGCGGCGCGCAGTTCGTCGTTGTAGGCCTGCACGCGGCGCATGATCCCGGCCAGCTCCTCGGCGGCGGGCGGCTCGCCGCCGACGGGCTGGACCACGCTGAGCAGGTAGTGCGTCATGGCGTCCTCCTGGGGTTCGTGCCGTTCTCGCCGTTCTCTCACCTCCTACACGAACGGCGTCGGCTCCGATCGACACCCCGCGCAAGGAATCGGGAAACAATCTCGCCCATGACCGCACCGCACCCTCTCGTCGCCCGCGCCCGCCGCCTCGCCGACGACCTTCTCGCCCCGCAGGCCGAACAGGTCGACCAGGGGGAGGTGCCCGTGGGTCATCTGGCCGAGATCAGGCGCTCGGGCCTGCTCGGCCTGAACGCCCCGGAGGAGTACGGCGGCGCGGCGGCGTCCGCGGCGGTGGTGCGCGAGACGGCGGAGATCCTGGCCGGGGCGTGCTGCTCGACCTGGTTCGTGCAGACCCAGCACCACACCCCGGTGCTGACCCTCGCCGGGTGCGACGCACCGGTGCGCGATCGGCTGCTGGGGCGGCTGGCGACCGGCGAGCTGCTGGCCGGGGTGGCCTACGCGCAGCTGCGGGCGCACCCGCGCAGGCCGGTGCGGGCCGCTCGGGAGCGGGGCGGCTGGCGCTTCGACGGGACGGTGCCCTGGTACACGGGGTGGGGCCTGAACGACGTCATGCTGCTGGCCGGCGTCACCGACGCGGACGAGGCCCTGTTCGCGTTCGCCGAGGCACGGCCGCAGCCCGGTCTGCGCGCGTCGGCGCCGATGCGACTGGCCGCCCTCACCGCGGCCCGCACGGTCTCCCTGGAGCTGGACGGCCTGTGGCTGCCGGAGGAGGCGGTGGCTCTGCGCATCCCGTACGAGCGGTGGGCGGCGACGGACCGGACGAAGACGGCGGGAACCAACCCCGCGGTGTTCGGGGTCACGCGGACCGCCCTCACCCTGCTGGACGAAGAGACGGCGGCCCCCTTCCGCGCCCGGCTGACCGAGCTGCGCGGCGAGGCCTACGCCCTGGCCGACCACCCGGCCCCGCACGAGCACCACGCCCGTCGCACGGCCCTCAGGGCGCAGGCGTCGGAGCTGATGCGGGCCGCGACCACGGCGGCGGTGGTGGCCGGCGGCGGGCGTTCGATGCTGCTGACGAACAGGGCCCAGCGCCTGGCGAGGGAGGCCCTGTTCCTGATGGTCCAGGGCCAGACGCACGCGTCGCGCACGGCGCATCTCACCGCGCTGGCGGAGTGAGCCACCGCCCGCGGACCGGTCCGGCGGGGGCGGGCCTCGCCGGCGGCGGCCGTTCGACGCTGCTGACGAAGCAGCGCCGGGCCAGCGCGGCGGCCGCGGGCTCAGCCGGCGAACGGCACCTGCGTCGAGGCGGCGGCCGCCCCGGTGAGGAACGGGTGCCGCCACAGTCCCTCCGTGGCGAGGCGCGGCAGCACTCCCTCGCCGAACCAGTACGCCTCTTCGAGGTGCGGATAGCCGGAGAGCACGAACTCCTCGATCCCCAGCGCCGCGTACTGCTTGATCAGCGCGGCGACCTCGTCGTGGCTGCCCACCAGCGCGGTGCCCGCTCCCCCGCGCACCAGGCCGATCCCGGCCCACAGGCCGGGGTGGATCTCCAGCCCGTCCCGGCTGCCGCCGCCGTGCAGGGCCAGCATCCGCTGCTGTCCCTCGGACTCGCTGCGCGCCAGCCCGGCCTGGACGGAGCGGACGGTCTCCGCGTCGAACCCGGCGAGCAGCCGGTCCGCCTCCGCCCACGCCTCCTGCGAGGTGTCCCGGGTGATGACGTGCAGCCGGATGCCGAACCGCAGGGTGCGCCCCTCCTTCGCCGCGAGCCCTGCGACCCAGGCGATCTTCTGCGCGACCTGGGCCGGCGGCTCACCCCAGGTGAGGTAGGAGTCGACGTACTTCGCGGCGACCTCGCCGGCGATCGGCGACGACCCGCCGAAGTACACCTCGGGCACCGGATCGGGCACCCGGGCCAGCTTCGCGTCCTCGACCCGCAGGTGCTCGCCCTGGAGGTCGACGGTCTTGCCGTCCCACAACTCCCGCACGATCCGCAGGAACTCACCCGTGCGGCGATAGCGGTCGTCCTTGTCCAGGAAGTCGCCGTAGGCGCGCTGCTCGTGGCTCTCACCGCCGGTGACGACATTGAGCAGGAGCCGACCGCCGGTCTGCCGCTGGAAGGTGGCCGCCATCTGCGCGGCGAGCGTCGGCGAGACGAAGCCGGGACGGAAGGCGACCAGGAACTTGAGCCGCTCGGTGTGCTGGCTGACCATCGCTGTGGTCAGCCAGGCGTCCTCGCACCAGGCCCCGGTCGGGGTGAGCGCGCCCACGAAGCCGAGGTCCTCCGCTGCGCGGGCTATCTGGCTCAGATAGGCGACCGTCGGCGGCCGGTCCCTTCCGGAGACGGTGGCGGGAGTGCCGTGGCCGCCGCCGACGACGTGACGGCTGTCGCCGTTGGTGGGCAGGAACCAGTGGAAGGTGAGGGACACAGGGGTCTCCGATCAGGAAGGTCCGTCGGTCGTGCTTCCGCGTTACCGAGCTCGCGCGTCGCCGGGCTCACGCGTTACCGGGCTCACGCGTTACCGGGCTCGCGCGTCGCCGGGCTCACGCGTTACCGGGCTTCCGCGTTACCGGGCTCACGCGTCGCCGGGCTTCCGCGTTACCGGGCTCACGCGTCGCCGAGCAGGCGGAAGATCTCGGCGAGGGTGACCGCGTCGACGTCCGCCCCGCCGTGGTCGGCGGGGACGGTGACGGCGAGCAGCCCCCAGGCGGACACCCGGTCCAGCTCGGCGCGCGGAAGCCGCCGTTCGCGGTCGCGGGCGGAGGCTCCGCTGCGGAATTCCGCGGCCAGCGAGGCGGCCACGGCGAGGGCCTCGGCTCGTCGGCGATGACATGGGCGGACATCGTGCGCTCAGCTCGCCGCGGCCAGGTACGGGGTACGTCCGAGCGCGGCCGAGAACTGGTCGACGACCTGGGCGAGGGCCGCGACGGCGGTCGGGGCGACGGTGACGGAGCCGTCCTCGTGGGCGGTGATGTCCTTGTCGAGGGTGAACCAGCCCTGCACGATGTGGGCCGCGCCCATGGAGTTGAGCACCGGGCGCAGGGCGTAGTCGATGGCCAGGACGTGGGCGGTGGAGCCGCCCGTGGCCAGGGGCAGGACGGTCTTGCCGGTGAGCGCGTACTGCGGGAGCAGGTCCAGCAGCGCCTTGAGGACGCCGGAGTAGGACGCCTTGTAGACCGGGGTGCCCACGACGACGCCGTCGGCGCGCGCGAACAGCTCGGTCGCCTCGACGATCGCCGGGTGGCGGAAGTCCGCGCCGAGCAGGGCGTCGGCGGGGATCGTGCGGACGTCGAGCGGGATCACCTGGTGCCCCTGGGCGGCGAGCCGCTGGTCGAGGTGGCGCAGCAGACGGCCGGTGCGGGAGGAGGCGGAAGGGCTGCCGGAGACGGACAGGACGGTGGCCATGGGTCCTCTTTCGAAGGAGCCCGGGGCGCCCGGCGTGGCGGGGCGCCCCGGTGGGAGCGGTCAGGAGTACCAGGTGGGTTCGGGCAGTTCGCCTTCGAGGACCCAGCGGCCGACCTAGCGGCGCTTGTAGGCGACGGGGACGTGGAGGGTGTGGGTGCGGACGTTGCGCCAGAAGCGGTCCAGGCCTTCGACGGTGGCCGTGGCGCGGGCCCCGGTGACTTCGAGGATCCGGTTGCCGATCTCCAGGGAGACGTCGGTGGCGCGGGCCTTGACCGCGGCCACCCGCACCTCGAAGTCGCCGCGGCTCTGCGCGGTCACGGCGTCCGGCTGGTCGTGCAGCTGCTGCCTCTCGGCGGGGGCGACGGCGTCGGCGAGCGCCTCGACGGCCTCGCTGTCGGCCTGGGCGACGATCTCCTGGAGGGCTCGGCGGGCATGCGGAACTCCTGGTGCGGATCTTTCGGGCACGCCGAATTCACGGGGCGCGCAGGCGTGGCGGCGCAAAGGCACTCACGTGCTGAGGCGCGAAGACGCCGAGGCGCCGGAGTGACGCGAGTGCCGAGGGGGCGGCGGGCGCGGTGAATTCAGGCGGAAGGGAAAAGCGCGGCGGATCGCGAGGAGGGATCAGGCCGCGGCGCAACAGGAGGCGCTGGAGACGCGCGCGAGGTCGACATGGCGTCGCCGCGTGAGGTCCAGTCGCATCTTCATGTCGTCGATCGTGGCAGTGGTCCGCGACGGCAGTCAAGGCAAACCCGACCGGTCTCGTATCGCGGACTATTGAATTTCACGAGGGTGTGACAGGGAAGCCCTTGAACGCGTGTCGAACGGGACCGCATTCTCGAGGTGTTCGTCCGGACGGCGCGGACGCTGAGCGCGGGGCCCGAGGCGCCGCGGACGCCCTGAGCGAGGCCGGGCGCCGGCCGGCGGGACCGGCGCGGGCGCGCCCGCCGTCACCGAGGCCCCGCCGGGCGCCGCCCGGCCTCGTACGGGGTCAGTCCTCGTCGCCGGGGGGGACCACGACGAGGAAAGCGTCCGACTTCAGGTCCATGACCACGGTCGCGGGCTCCCCCTCGGCTCGCCGCCGTGCCGCGTACTCCTCCGCCGGCCACGACCCTCGCGGGGATCCTGCGGGGAAACGCTCCAAGACCTTCGCGCTCATAGCGGCAGACACCTCCCGATGCGAAACGGACAACTTCTCCGTACTCCGGCTTCCCTGGATCGGCGCGAACATGTTCACCTCCCGGCCGACGGGGCGTCAGCCGCACTGTCCCGGTCGCGGCCGAGCCGTCCGGGCCACCAGGCGCGGGCGCCGACATCGCGCACCAGCGCGGGCACCAGCGGCGAGCGCACCACGAGCGTGTCCAGCAGGACGCCGAAGGCGTCCTCGCCCATCGCGCCGACGAAGCGCAGCACCACCGACAGCTCGTCCTCGGTGAACCGGGCGCGTGCGGCCCGGGTCGCCTCGGCCAGCGGCCGGAAGTAGGCGCGGGCGGCCGAGCGGGCGTCCGAGCGGTCGTCCTCGGCGTAGTGCAGGTGGACCACCCGGCGGTCGGCGCTCTCGCGGACCCGGCGGATGTGCCCGGCGCGCTCCGGCGCGGTCCACGCACGCGGTGACCGCCGGGTGGTGAGGCCGAGATGCTCGCGCAGCCGCGTGGGGGTCATCGGCCCGTCCGCGTCCAGGATCGCGGCGAGCGCCTGGACGTCCGTCGCGTGCAGTCCCTGGTCGCCCGCGAACCCGTGCACCAGCCGGTTGATCTCGCCGTTCATCCGCCGCAGCCGAACGGCGAAGGCGTGCAGCAGGTCGGCGGGTGAGCCGGACGCCCCGGACGCCTCGGACCGCTGTTCCGGCACCCGCTCCGCACGCTCGCCGGCCGTGGCCAGGCGGCCAGGGTAGTCGCCATCCGCGATCACTCGTTCGTGCGCACAACCCCCGGGTGCATCCGCGCGCCGCCTCCGTGTGGAAGCGATGTGCAAGGGCCCGGCCGCCGGACGCGGCCGTCGGCGGAGCTCCTCGGACGGCCCTTCGGCAGCCGACCGGAGGAAGGCCGCAGCGAAAGCCGCGGCGCAGGACCGAGCGACGGACCGAGGGAAGGACCGAGAACTCATGACCGCAGACGGCCGTGACGACAGGGCGCTCTGCCTGGTGACCGGCGCCACGGGATACATCGGCGGCCGGCTCGTCCCCGAGCTGCTGGCCGCCGGCCACCGGGTGCGCTGTCTGGCCCGCGACCCCGACCGGCTGCGCGACCACCCGTGGGCCGGCGACGTCGAGACGGTGCGCGGCGACGTCACGGACGCCGCGTCGATCGCGGCGGCCCTGGACGGCGTCGAGGTCGCCTACTACCTCGTGCACGCGCTCGCCACCGGTGACGACTTCGAGGAGACGGACCGCCGGGCCGCCCTGATCTTCGGGGAACAGTGCCGGGCGGCGGGCGTGCGCCGCATCGTCTACCTCGGGGGTCTCACCCCGGCCGACGTGCCCGAGCGGGAACTGTCGCCGCATCTGCGCTCACGTGCCGAGGTGGGGCGGATCCTGCTGGAATCGGGCGTCCCCACCGCCGTGCTGCGGGCCGCGGTGGTGATCGGCTCCGGGTCGGTCTCCTTCGAGATGCTGCGCTATCTGACCGAGCGGCTGCCGGTGATGGTCGCCCCGAGCTGGGTGCGCACACGGATCCAGCCCGTGGCCGTGCGCGACGTGCTGCGCGCCCTGGTCGGCTCCGCCCGGCTCCCGGACGACGTCAGCCGCACCTTCGACATCGGCGGGCCGGACGTCCTGACATACCGCGAGATGATGATCCGCTACGCGGCGATCGCCGAGCTCCCGCGCCGGCTGATCCTGTCGCTGCCGATGCTCACCCCCGGCCTGTCGAGCCACTGGGTAGGGCTGGTCACCCCCGTGCCGGCCTCGATCGCGCGGCCGCTCACCGAGTCGCTGCGGCACGAGGTGGTCTGCCACGAGCACGACATCGCCCGCTATGTGCCGGACCCGCCGGGCCACCCCCTCGGGTTCGACGAGGCGGTCCGGCTCGCCCTGCGCAAGGTGCGCGAGGCGCAGGTCGTCACCCGCTGGTCCTCAGCCTCCGTCCCGGGCGCTCCCAGCGACCCGCTGCCCACCGACCCCGGCTGGGCAGGCGGCAGCCTCTACACCGACGTCCGTGACCTGGTCGTCGACGCCCCGCCCGCGTCGCTGTGGCGGGTCATCGAGGGCATCGGCGGCGACAACGGCTGGTACTCCTTCCCGCTCGCCTGGGCCGTCCGGGGCCGGCTCGACCGGCTGGCCGGCGGGGTGGGGCTGCGCCGCGGCCGCCGGGACGCCGCCCGGCTGCGGGTGGGCGACTCGCTGGACTTCTGGCGGGTCGAGGAGATCGAACCCGGTCGTCTGCTGCGGCTGCGGGCCGAGATGCGGCTGCCGGGCCTGGCCTGGCTGGAGCTGCGCGTCGACGCGGACGCCGACGGCCGCACCCGTTTCCGCCAGCGCGCGGTGTTCCATCCCCACGGACTGCTCGGCCACGCCTACTGGTGGAGCGTGGCGCCGTTCCACGCGCTCGTCTTCGGCGGCATGGCCCGCAACATCGCCCAGGCGGCCGTGGCGGACGCGACGGCGCGGGCCCGGGAACCGGCCCGCTGACCGGCCGGGGCGGCCCGGGACGTCCCGGCCGGACCGGGACGGGCCCGCCGGAGCCGACGGCCCGTCCGCCTGCATCCGCCGGGCGTCGCCGACCGGAAGCGGTGCACAGACCGAACCCCTCCCCCCGGAGCTCTCCTCATGAACGTCTCGCTGGTCCTGTTCACCGCGGACCTCCGCCTGCACGACCACCCGCCGCTGCGCGCCGCCCTCGACGGGGCCCGGCAGGTGGTCCCGCTGTTCGTGCGCGACCGGGCCGTCGACCGCGCCGGGTTCGCCGCCCCGAACCGGCTGGCGTTCCTCGCCGACTGTCTGCGCGACCTCGACACGGGACTGCGTGAGCGGGGCGGCCGGCTCGTCGTGCGCTCGGGCGAGCTGGTGGAGCAGGTGTGCCGGGTGGCGGCCGAGGCGGAGGCGGACGAGGTCCATCTGGCCGCCGACGTGAGCGCGCACGCGCGGCGGCGCGAGGAACGCCTGCGGCGCGCCCTGGAGTCCGAAGGCGTGCGCCTGCACGTGCACGACGAGGTGACGACGGCCGTCGGCCCGGGCACGCTCGCGCCGGCCTCCTCGGACCACTTCGCCGTCTTCACCCCGTACTTCGGGCACTGGTCGCGGGCCCGGCTGCGCGAGCCGCTCGGCGCGCCGGGGACCGTGCGGGTCCCCGACGGCGTCGGCTCCGAGGAACTGCCCGACCGCAAGGGCCTGCCGGGACTGTCCCCGGGGCTGGCGACGGGCGGCGAGCGGGAGGGCCGACGGAGGTTCGCCTCCTTTCTGGCTTCGGACGTCGGCGCCTACGAGGACGGCCACGACGACCTGGCGGGCGACGCGACCTCCCGGCTCTCGCCCCATCTGCACTTCGGGACCCTGTCCGCGGCGGAGCTCGTGCACCGGACGCGCCAGGTCGGCGGCCCGGGGGCCGAGGCGTTCGTGCGGCAGCTGGCCTGGCGGGACTTCCACCGTCAGGTGCTGGCGGCGCGCCCCGAGGCGGCGTCCGCCGACTACCGCCCCAAGCACGACCGCTGGCGTTCGGAGCGCACGGCTCGCGCCGACGTCGAGGCCTGGCGCGAGGGCCGCACCGGCTACCCGCTGGTGGACGCGGCGATGCGGCAGCTGCGCCACGAGGGGTGGATGCACAACCGGGGCCGCCTGCTGACCGCGAGCTTCCTCGCCAAGACGCTGTACGTCGACTGGCGCATCGGCGCCCGGCACTTCCTGGACCTGCTCGTCGACGGGGACGTGGCCAACAACCAGCTCAACTGGCAGTGGGTGGCGGGCACCGGCACCGACTCACGGCCCAACCGGGTCCTCAACCCGGTCACCCAGGCGAAGCGGTTCGACGCCCAGGGGGCGTACGTGCGGCGCTGGCTGCCCGAGCTGGCGGACCTGACGGCGCCCGCGGTGCACGAGCCGTGGAAGCTGACCGGCGCGGACCGCGCCGCGCTCGACTACCCCGACCCGGTCGTCACGCTCTCCGAGGGGCTGGCCCGGTTCAAGCGGGCGCGGGAACGCCGCTGAGCGCCCCTCACCACTGCGGGGCCGCGCTCAGCAGGACTTCGCGCACCCGGGTGACGTCCCGGTGCGCCGCCGCACCCGGCCGCTGGACCAGGTACGCGGTGTTGATGGGCGGATCCGGCGGCTCGTGGAGCGGGACGAGGGCGCCGCGGGCCAGTTCGTCGAGGCAGAGGTAGCGGGGCAGCACCGTGATCCCCGCGCCCGCGACGGCCGCGGCCAGCACCCCGCGCAGATCGGGCACGGTCACCGCGGCGAAGCCCGACAGACGCCTGCCGAAGACGTGCCGCCAGTAGCGGCGCGCGATGGGCAGGTCCTCGGCGTACGTGATCATCGGCGCGCTGTGCAGGGCCGTCGGGCCCTCGGCGGCCAGCGGACCCCGCAGCCGCTCGGCCCACGCCGGAGCCGCGACCAGCACGAACTCCTCGTCGGTCAGCGGGACCGCGTGCAGGGTGCGGCCGCGCGGCCGGGTGGTGGCGACGACCAGGTCGTGCCGTCCCGCGCGCAGCTCCTCCAGCAGCGCGTCGGTCAGGCCGGTGGCGACCCGCAGCCGGACGCCCTCGGCCACCAGCGGCGCGAGGACGGGCAGCGCGCGGGTGCACAGCAGTTCGGCGGGTCCGGCGAGGTGCACCGGGTCGGCCGGACCGGCCCGGCCGGCCGGATCCGGGCCGGCCACGACGGCCAGCTCGTCGAGCGGCGCGGACACGCGGGCCGCCAGCTCGTCGGCGACCGGGGTCGGCGAGACGCCGCGCGGGAGCCGTTCGAAGAGCTCGCGCCCGGTCTGCCGCTCCAGCGCCCGCATCTGCGTCGTCACGGTCGGCTGGGACAGCCTCAGCAGCTGCGCCGCGCCGGTGAACGAGCCCGAGCGGTACACGGCCAGGAAGGTGCGCAGCAGGTTCAGGTCCAGGTGGCCGGAGGGCCGGCCGTCGCTGTGTTCCACCGCACCAGTATTCCCGGACCTCCCATAGGATCCCCAATGCCGGGCATCGGGATCCTCATTGGATCCCTATGCCTGGACCGCCTAGGTTCGTTCGGGCACCCCCGCGTCGGCGGTCCGCCAGGACGGAGCGCCGGCGCCGAAACTCTCGGAGATCACTCATGGCCAAGATTC
This sequence comes from Streptomyces sp. NPDC058291, assembly GCF_042880855.1. Classification (NCBI taxonomy): domain Bacteria; kingdom Bacillati; phylum Actinomycetota; class Actinomycetes; order Kitasatosporales; family Streptomycetaceae; genus Streptomyces; species Streptomyces sp. NPDC058291. The sequence continues at coordinate 3,502 of NZ_JBHVYK010000023.1, read as the reverse complement.
TTTTCGTGCTCACCGGCGCCGACCACTGGACGCTCGCCGACGGCACGCAGCACCCCACCGGCTTCTGGGCGGAGGAGGTCGTCGCGCCGTACGAGGCGTTCCGGGCGGCCGGCCACGAGGTCGTCGTCGCCACGCCCGGCGGCGTCGTGCCCACCGTGGACAAGGGCAGCCTGGCCGCGGAGGTCAACGGCGGGCAGGAGGGCGCCGACCGCGTCTCGGCCGCGCTCGCCTCCGTGACGGAGCTGCAGCGGCCGGTACGGCTGCAGGACGTGGACCTCGACGACTACGCGGCCGTCTTCTACCCGGGCGGACACGGCCCGATGGAGGACCTGGCCGTGGACGCCGTGTCCGGCCGCCTCCTGGCCGACGCACTGGCCTCGGGCAGGCCCCTGGGCGTCGTCTGCCACGGCCCCGCGGCCCTGCTCGCCGCGGTCGCCGAGGACGGCTCCAACGCCTTCGCCGGCTACCGGATCGCCGCGTTCACCAACGCCGAGGAGCACCAGGCCGGTCTGGGCGACAAGGCGAAGTGGCTGCTCCAGGACCGGCTCACCGAGGCGGGCGTCGACGTGCAGGTCGGCGAGCCCTGGGCGCCGCACGTGGTGGTCGACCGCAACCTCGTCACGGGCCAGAACCCCGCCTCTTCGGCCCCGCTCGCCACGGAACTGCTGAAGAAGCTGAACTGACCCCGGACGGCCGCACCGGACGCCCGCGCCCTTGCAGCCGGCGACCGTCGCAGCCCGGCGGCTTCCTGCCCGGCCGTCAGACAGGAGGGCCCGGGGTCGTGAGGCGTCGGGGTCGCGAAGCCCCCGGGTCGCGAGGCGTCGGGGTCGCGAGGCGTCGGGGTCGCGAGGCGTCGTGGTCGGTCCCCAGGCGTGGGACGGCCCCGGAGTCCGCGGCGGCCGGTCAGGCGCCCGTGTCGCCGGCCGTGCCGGCCGCGTGCGCGCCGGCCAGCATCGCCAGGGCGTCGCTCAGGCCCGTCGGCCGGGGCAGGTCCGCAGCCGGCCGGCCGACCCAGCCGGGTCCGCCCAGCACCACGGTCGGGGCTCGCCGGGCTCCGGTGACGCCCCAGCGAGCGTCCGCGACATGCCGGGCCAGGGGCAGACTGGCGGTGGAACGGGTCTGCGCCCACAGCACCACCGCGACCGGGCCCAGCCGCCGCACGGCCGCGGTCAGCGCCTCCACGGGTACGGCGGCTCCGAACATCCGCGTGGGGACGCCGAGTTCGAGCAGACCCGCGTGGAGCGCCTCCAGCGGCAGACTGTGCTGTTCACCCGGCGCACAGGCCAGCAGCACCGGCCCGGGCCGCCCCTCCCGGCCCCCCGCCACGACGGCGTGCGGCGCACGGCGCAGCGCGGTGGAGACCTGCCAGGACAGCAGATGCTCCACCTCGACGTAGCGGTCGCCGGACGAGGCCCACTTACGGCCCACGGCGTGCAGGGTCGGGACCATCACCTCCTGCCAGGCGACGACGAGTCCGTGCCGTTCCACGGCCTCGGCCAGCCGCTCCTCCACGGCCGGCGCGTCGAGGCGCACGGCCGCGCGAGCCAGGCCCCGGCACTCCTGCCGGGCGTCCCCGCCCCCGACCAGCGGGAGGACGCCGGGCGCGCCCGTCCGCTCCGCGGCCCCGCCCACCGGTGGCGCGGGCGGCCGCAGCAGCGCCTCCTTCGCCGCGCGGGCCGCGTCCGCGGGGGGCACGCCGGACGAGGTGAGCCGGCACATCGCCTCCAGCACGGCCACGTCGCCCGGCCGCCAGCGCCGGTGCCGGCCGTCCGTGCGCACGGCAGGCCCGATGCCGTACCGCCGGTCCCAGGAACGCAGCGTGGTGGGCGCCACCCCGAGCCGGCGGGCCAGCGCCCCGGTGGCCAGGCCGGCGCCGTCGGGGCTCGGGAGTTCGTTCATGCGACGACGATACGACGCAGAAGCGACGCGTGGTGAGGCCGCGCGGACGGCACCCGATCAATTGATGCGAGCACTACACATAAGGGAAAAATAAAGGCAGAATGAACATACGCGGCACTTACCGCACACCGCAACGAAGCGGTCGGCCCTGACAGTCAAAGGAGACGGATCATGGCCAACGTCTCGCCCACCAGAGGCGACATGTCGACGCACCCCGACGTTCCCGAGATGCGGGCGCGCTACGCCCGTATGCTCGACGGCCGTGATGTGGCGCTCGTGGACGGACCGGTGTTCCTGCTCGGTCTGTACTGCGCCGTGTCCCCGTGGATCCTCCACTACACCGCGAGCCAGCCCGCCCTCGCCACCCACAACCTGATCGTGGGCATCGCGATCGCCCTGCTGGGCCTCGGCTTCACCGCGGCTCCCGCGCGTATGTACGGCCTGAGCTGGGCCATGTGCGCCGCGGGCGTCTGGATGATCGTCGCACCGTGGATCGTCGGCGACAGCCCGGACGCCGGTGTCGTGGTCAACAACATCGTCATCGGCGCCCTGGCCCTGCTGCTGGGCCTGATGTGCACCGCCACGGCGGCGCGCAGCACCCGCGCCCCGACCCCGTGACCCCTCCCGCACCCGGAACACGGCCGGGCCGACCCGCGGACACGGGTCGCCCCGGCCGTCACTCGAACGACGTCCGCGGAACGGCCGTCGTCACCCCCGGGACGCCCGGACGATGGACGGCTTGCGCGTGTGGACGTACGGGGTCGTCGTGCTCAGCGCGGCGAAACCGAGGCGTTCGAGGATGGGCCGGCTCTGGTCGGAGGCGTCGACCTGCAGGTACCGGTAGCCGCGTTCGGCGGCGATACGGGCGCGGTGGGCGATCAGCGCGCGGTAGAGACCCCGGCCGCGCCAGCCTTCGACCGTGCCGCCGCCCCACAGCCCGGCGAACCCGGTGCCCGCGACGAGTTCCATCCGCGCCGAGCTCACCGGCACGTCCCCGGCCAGCGCGACCAGGGCGACCAGCTCGTCCGGGTCGGAGGCGAGGCGGGCGAGCAGGAGGTCGCGCAGCCAGGAGCCGTCACGGCCGAAGGCCTTCTCGTTGGCCTCGACCATGAGCTCGACGCCCGCCCGGTCGGTGACCGCGACGATGCGGACGCCCTCGGGCGGCGCCACGTCGACGAGCTGGTCGCCCGTCTCGCCGATCATCAGGGTCTCTTGCGGATCGGGGGCGAACCCGGCCGCCGTGAGCCGCTGCCCGAGATCGGCCGGACGGTCATGCCCGTACAGCTTCCACTCGAACTCGTGGCCCAGGCCGCCGAAGTAGGCGATCTGCTCGGCGATGGCCGCGTCGGCGCCGGCCGCGTCCAGGTCGGACCACAGGACGCCGCTCCAGCCGCCGTCGCCGCCCACGTGCCGGACCACGCCCCCGGCCTTCTCGATCCGGGCGTCGGAGCTCTCCGGGCGCGCGCCTTCGCGCATCTCCCGGTCGTACAGGGCGAGTACCGCGGCATGATCCATGCGCCCACTCCAGCACCCGTGCACGGCCCCCACAAGGCATTTGGCGCGGCGGAGCCCTGACGGCCGCCGACGGGCCCGCGGGCCCGTC